>JALEHY010000008.1 GCA_022770425.1 Parvimonas sp.
ACAACTTGAAAAATATGCCGATGTAAAAGTAGACGGAGGAGTTTGGAAGTTTAGAAATTGGTATGTAGAAAAAGAAGATTCAACAGAAATAGTTGAAAACGAAGCGGCTGTTGACGGAATGGATTTGAATTTAGTCGGAGAGTGGGTGTTCGAAGAAGATAAAAAACCGGAACCAAAGCCTGAGCCAAAACCTGAGCCAAAGCCTGAACCGAAACCGGAGCCAAAACCGGAGCCAAAACCTGAACCAAAGCCTGAACCGAAACCGGAGCCGAAGCCGGAGCCAAAACCTGAACCAAAGCCTGAACCGAAACCGGAGCCGAAACCGGAACCAAAACCTGAGCCAAAACCTGAGCCGAAACCTGAGCCGAAACCGGAACTAAAGCCTGAACTAAAACCTGAGTCAAAACCAGAACTAAAGAAAAAAGAAAGACTTCCAAAGACAAATGTACAAAGTACAATGTCTTATGTATTGATGGCTTTAGCAGGACTTGGCGGAGCGTATATTTCAAATAAAAAGAAAGAAGATTAATAGACTTTTAAAGTGATATAACGGAGTATTTTTTAAAATAAAATACTCCTGTTATAATATTTGGAGGAGAAATGAATAAAAATTTAAAAAAATTATTTTTTGTTCTAATATTAGGATTTTCCTTTGCAATTAATACATTTTTCGGAAATTATGTTAAAGCACAAACTAATGTTTCGAATTTTGAAGAACTGAAAACGGCAATACAAAATAAACAGGATATATTTGTTACATCTAATATAGATGTTATGGAAAGTTTGGAAATTCCGTCTGATTATATCGGAACGATAGACGGAAACGGAAAAACTTTAAAGCTAAGCGGTAATGTAGAGAATATGTTTGTTGTAAGTTCAGGAGCCAAACTTAATTTTAAGAGTATAGTTTTGGACGGTAACGAAAACGGACGATTAATAGATATAAAAGATAATTCAGTTGTTACAATTACAGAAAGTAGCTTGATAAGAGGAACAACCGACAAATTTAATAAAAAGATAGAAAATGAAGTTAATAAACAACGCTATCAAGGAGGGGCAGTTTATCTTTCACATGCTACTCTTAATTTAGAGAATGTTACATTTCAACATAATTATACTAAATTGTCAACGCCAAATGTGGAAAAAGCGGGACATCTTGTAATTGCTGCTCATGGTGGAGCGATTTATTCTGCAACTTCTACTATAAATATTAAAGGCGGAAAATTTTTAGATAATTACAGCGGAACTACCGAGAGCGGTAAAGGTTCAACCGGAGAAGGGGGAGTTATTAAGCTTGAGGGTAATTCAAAACTAAATATTGATATTTACCAAAAAGACGGACAAGAAATCAGAACATTGTTTGAAGGAAATCATGTTCATCATACAGAAGCTAATGTAGGTGGGTATCAAGGTGGAGCAATTGAAGTTACTCAATCATCGGTAAATATAAATAAGGCTGATTTTATCGTAAAGGGCGGATTTGATACCGGCGGAGCGATAAAATTTGAAGGAGCGGGAAGTGTCGACAATCATAATAAAATTACAAATTCGACATTTAAATTAGTTGGAGGACAACTTCCTAAAACTCCTGTTCCGTCAGGATATTTTGGAACATCGGGCGGAGCTATAATGACAGAAAATTCGTATTTAACTGTGGACAGTTCTACTTTTACAATGGAATCAAGTAAAAACGGAAATGGAGAAGACGTATATCCGAGTGTATCTTTTGCGGGAGGTCACATTGACGTTGTGGGCAGCGGAGAATTTAATTTATTAAACTCTACACTTAAAGGCAACGGAACTGGGGATAATCTTGTTTGGAAATATAAATCGGCTAAATATGGAGGAGCAATAGCGTTTGAAAATAATTCATCAGTAAAATCCTTAATTAAAAACACAAATTTTAGTGGATATAGTGCTGACCATACAGGAGGAATTATTTCTGTTTCACACAAAAAAAATAATTCTAATGAATTAGGAGAAGGGAATGTTCAATTAACAATAGAAGACTCTACTTTAGATAATGCTCATGCCTTTACTTTTGATGACAATTCTTTAGGAGCCGGAATATTTATCGGAAAAGGTAATAATGTAGTTGTAAATAATACCGAAATAAAGAATATGTACGGAAATTTCGGAGCAGCTATATACAATAAAGGTAATTTAACATTAGACAAAGGAACTAAAATTCATAACAATACTGCTGTAGCTGTAGCAGGAGGTCTATATAATGACGGTTATGCAAATATTAATAATGCAGATTTTTCAAATAATATAAGAAGAAGCAGATTTGGAAATTTAAACCATTATATTGAAAATGTGGATGGAGGACAAGAAAATAACGGAAATAATGTTTATGCAAGAAAAGATATCATTATAGGAAGTCAATCAACCTTTGATTCTAATGATGTTCGTGTACTTGACGGACAATCATCTATTGTATTAAGCGGAAAAAGAAATTCTGTGATAAATGTAAGTATAAGTGAGGCGGAGAAAAAAGATACGACTAACTATTACGGTAAGGAGTTGGTAGAAAAACAACATAGATATGTCGGTTATTTGGTTGGAAGAGAACTTAAAGATGCTGATTTAATTTCTGTTTATAAACCCGATGCAATGCCTACAAGTTATGAACCGACACCTGATGATGCCAAAAATTTTCATTATGTATCAAAAACTGTTGGATTAGAAAAAATTACAAAAGTAGATGATCATATATCCACAGGTCTTTGGGATTATGTGTTTAATCCCGAAAGTAAAACTATTGTTCTTGGTCAAAGAGCGAAGATGGTTTATCATTCAAATTTTGAAAAAGCGACTTTAAAAAATGCAATAGCCGATGATGAAATTAAAGGGCAAAAGTTAGAACAAATTTATACTTTTTATTCATCAGGAAAAGAAAGACCTAAAGTTTCGATAAATGATGAAAAAGCTGTTGATTTGACAAGATTGAATATAAAACCTGTTTTGGAAAATTATAATTTTAAAGATTGGTATACATCTGATGCAAAAGACAAACCGTTTGAAAAGTATAACGATGACAAGAAATATGATTTTGAAAATTCAACTTTTACAAATACATGGCACAACAATTCTACAGATGAAATTAGGGATATTTTAAACTTTGAAAGTAAAAATACTTTAAATACTTATGCTGTGTATGAAAAAGAAATAGAAAAAATTTCTATACCTGTAGAAAAGAAATGGATAGGAAAAGAAAAAGAAAGTATAGAAGTAAAACTTTTTGTAGGTGATGAAGAAAAGAATACGGTAACTTTAACAAAGGATAAAGAATGGAAGTATACTTTTGAAAATTTGCCTAAGTACAATGAAAACAATGAGGAAATTAATTATATCATAAAAGAAGTTTCTGATGATGATTACAAAACTGAAATAACGAAAGTTGATGAAAATGATATAACAAAAGGTGTTATAATAACAAATACTTATACGCCAAAAATGATACCTCTTACACCTGCGACTAAAGACTTAGTTGTAATTAAACAGTGGTCAGGTAACGCTAAAGAAACTCGTGTGAATGTACAGTTATACAAAAATGGAATTGCTTTTGGAGAAAAAATAGAGTTAAATGAAGAAAATAAATTTTCACATACATTTAAAGACTTAAAGGTATTAGATGAAATAACTCAAGAAAATGAAAATGAGTATATGGTAAAGGAAGTTGACTCTAAAGGTGAAATTATTGAAAATCAAGGTGTTGCAAGTTTTGGAGAAAATCAATATAAAGTTTTGTATAATATAGAAAAATCTAAGATTACTATAGTAAATACTTATATTGAACCAAAGCCAGAGCCGAAACCGGAACCAGAGCCGAAACCGGAACCAAAGCCAGAGCCAAAGCCTGAGCCGAAGCCTGAACCGAAGCCTGAGCCGAAACCAGAGCCAAAGCCAGAGCCAAAGCCTGAGCCGAAGCCTGAACCGAAGCCTGAGCCGAAACCGGAACCAAAGCCTGAGCCAAAGCCAGAGCCGAAGCCTGAGCCAAAGCCAGAGCCGAAACCGGAACCAAAGCCAGAGCCGAAACCGGAGCCAAAGCCTGAGCCAAAGCCAGAATCTAAACCTGAGCTAAAACCTGAACTGAAGAAAAAAGAAAAACTTCCAAAGACAAATATACAAAGTACAATGTCTTATGTATTGGCGGCTTTAGCAGGAGTTTGCGGAGCGTATATTTCAAACAAAAAGAAAAAATAAAATTAATTTTTAGAGATACTTTTGTATCTCTTTTTTTATAAAATAAATCCCCGCTTTTTATACTTTTTTAGTATTATACAATTTGTAATTTTATAAAATGTAAATAAGGAGGAAATATGGAAACGAAAATTGATAAAATTATAAATTGGTTTAAAGGTAGAATCGGAAAAGTTATGTATTCTATGGAGTATCGCACAGGTCCTAATTCTTATGATTGTTCAAGCAGTTTGTACTATGCTATTTGTAATGCATTTGAAATTCAAAACAAATATCCCGTAAACACAGAAAATTTACATGAATTTTTGCTTGAAAACGGATTTGAAAAAATAACCGAAAACAAACCTTGGCAAGCAAGACGAGGAGATATTTTTATTTGGGGAAAACAAGGTTTTTCATCAGGAAGTTATGGACATACGGGAATATTTGTGGATTGTGAAAATATTATACATTGTAACTATAGAAACAACGGTATTTCGGTAGATAATCATGATAATTTATGGTTTTCGAGCGGAAAGCCGTATTATTATGCTTATAGATTTAATTACGAGAATGAATTTGAGAGTATGCTAAAAGTTTCTGAGCGTTATTTGATTAATAAAAATTACAATATTTACAGTTTACCTGCTTGTTGTGATGATAAGACAATTATTGGAACAACTTCCGATTACTTAGGATTTGTAGTTACAATTACAAGAAAACTAAAATCTTATTGGTACAGTCAATATTTGGGCGGTTGGGTTGATTGTAACTCTTTTACAAAAATTGAAACGGTTGACTTTGTGGCTAAAATTATTAGGAAAAATTTTTCTGTTGATACTCTCCCTTGGGGAATGAATGGATTTACAACGATTTATAATACAGATAAACTTTTTGGACAAAAATTTAATTTAACAGCTAAATATGGAGCTTATTACTACATACACAGTATTGCAAAATGGGTTGATGAAAAGGCATTTGAACTGAACAGGTAAAAAGACGTTGATTAACGTCTTTTTATATTTGTTTAAATTAATGAAACTGTCAATATTATAAAAAAACGATTTTTATAATCAAAAGTATGTACAAATTTTAAAAAATATGTTAAAATTATAGCAAATTATTATACGGTAGGGGGAATATGAATGAAAAGGAAGTTTCTATCACTGTTATTAACGTTTTCATTTATAGTTACAAGTGCAAGTTCTGTATTTGCAACAAATGACAAAACTTTTAACGGTAAAACTAAAGTTAGTTCTTCTTTTGGAAAACAAGATGAAGAAAAACAAAAAACTTTTATAGTTGTTTTAAAAGAAAATTCAAATATAAATTATGAATCTTTAAAAACAGCTGAAGGGAAAAAAGAAAGATTTGATGAAACTAAATCTTTAAGAGAAAACTTTAAAAAAGCTTTGGATGAAAAGACCATACCTTATGAAGTTTTATACGAATATGACTTTTTATTTGCCGGTTTTGCACTTAAAATGAGTGTTAAAGATGCTAAAGAAGTCGAAAAAATGGATTTAGTGGATTCGTTAGAAGTTTCAAATGAATATGTTAAACCGAAAGTACAAAGTCAGGACGGAAAGTTTAATCCTGAAGGAGAGAGAAGTATTGATTCCAATAACCTTATCAAATTGAGTGAAAGTTTACAAAAAACACAAAATGGACAAGGTAGAGTTGTAGCTGTTTTAGATACGGGAGTTGATGTAAATCATAAAATTTTAAAAGTTACTGATGTTTCAAAAGGTAAATACCCTACTTCCGAATCAATGAATGCTAAAATGCAAGAAGCAAAAATCAGTTACGGAAGTTGGAGAAACGACAAAGTTGTTTATGCCCATAATTACAATACTAACGGAACAAATGTAAAGGAAGAAATAAAAGAAGAATCTCACGGTATGCACGTTTCAGGGATAGCTGTGGGCAATCCTACCGAAAATGAAACTTTCATTAAAGACGGAAAAGAGATTCAGGAAAAAATGGTCGGAGTTGCACCTGAGGCACAACTTATATTCATGGGAGTTTTTAACGGAGAAGTTACATATACTCACCTTTATGCAAAGGCTGTTGAAGATTCTGTAAAACTTGGAGCTGACAGCATAAATTTAAGTTTAGGTTCTGCAAACGGAACGGAAGCTCAAGTAGGAAAATCTATGGAAAAAGCCATCACATTTGCAAAGGAAATGGGAGTTATGGTTGTAATTGCTGCAGGAAATGACGGACATTTCGGTTACAGTAAAACAAATCCTCCTGCAACAAATCCTGATTACGGAACTTTAGGAAGTCCTGCTGTTGCAAAGGATTCTTTGGCTGTTGCTGCTATGTGGACAACAGTTGAAAGAACACATACTATAAGTGTTGTCGGAAAAGACAAAGTTATAAAAACAGGCGACACTTACTTAGGAAATGATGAATACGGAAATAAAATTTATGATTTTATAGGGGACAATGAAACAGAAAAAGATTTAGATGTAGTTTATGTCGGATTGGGACAAGAAACTGATTACAATGGAAAAGAAGTTAAAGACAAAGTTGCTCTTATTGAAAGAGGTGCGATTTCTTTTGGAGAAAAAGTTAATCGTGCACAGGAAAAAGGAGCAAAAGGAGTTATAATATACAATCATAAAGCAGGCGGAGATGAAATTTTCGGAATGATTTTCGGAGAATATGAAGGTAAATTAAAAATTCCTTCATTGTTCATAGGAAATACAGACGGAGAGTTTATAAAGTCAAATGCAAACAGTAAAGTTAAGTTCACAAAGTACTTAACAGCGCTTCCTTATGCTAAGGGCGGACAAGTAACAGACTTTTCAAGTTACGGAATTTCAACTGACGGAGAGTTTAAACCTGATATTTCTGCACCGGGTGGACTTATCTACTCATCAATAAACAATAACAAATATATGAGTATGAACGGAACTTCTATGGCAGCTCCTCATGTTGCCGGCGCTACTGCGATTATAAGAGATGCATTAAATAAAAGACATCCCGAACTTAAAGGTTCCAAAGAATATGATGTACTAAAAGCTGTTATGATGAGTACGGCAGATCCTATCGTTGAAGATGCTGATGTTGAAGAAAATTATTTTTCACCGAGAAAACAAGGAGCAGGAGCGATAAATGTTGAAAAGGCGATAAGTTCCGATTTGTATGTTGTGGATTCTTCAAATAACCCTAAGGCTTATCTTAGAAATGTAGGAAGTACATTTGATATAAAATTAAAGGTTGTTAATATTGGAAATGTTGAAAGAAAATTAAAATATGAAACGGTTTTAGGAACAGATGTTGTTAAAGACGGAAAATTTGAATTAAAAACAAAAACTTTAGCAAAAATTACAGGAAAAGAAATAGTTGTTCCTGCAAAAGGAGAAACAGAAGTTACTATTCCTATTGACGCAAGAAAGTTTGAGCCACAACTTAGCTCACAAATGCCAAACGGATATTTTCTTGAAGGTTTCGTATTTTTCAATGACTCAGCAGACGGAGCAAAAGCGGTAAGTATTGCGTTTTCAGGGTTTAAGGGAGATTGGACAAAGGCTCCTCTTTGGGAAAAGCCTGTTTATGATTTTGATTTAAATAAAGAAGAACCTATTTATTTCAAATGGAACGGAGGCTACACTGACGCATTCACCTCACTTGCCACTCTTGAAAATAACCCTTATGCAAGAAGTAAAAAAGTTTTTGATAAACAAGGTCAAGAAATCGGAAGTTTTTATGGCAAATACGGAGAAGTTCCTCTTGGACTTGATATGAGAAAAGGGGAATTCTTGAAAGATAAGATAGCATTTTCTCCTAACAGAGACGGAAACAAAGAGTTGGTTGAATTTAAAGGAGTTTTCTTTAGAAATGCTCAATATATAATTTCAGAAGTTTATAATGAAAATAATGAAAAAGTTTATGAAAACGGATCAGGATATTCAGCAAAGAACAGTAATAATTACAAAGAAGATGCTCCAAGAGTAAACGCTATTGATCAAACAGCTTGGGAAGGACAAAATTTTAGCGGACAAATTCTTCCTGACGGGAAATATAAATACGTTATAAAAGCAAACTCTGCAACTTTAGGTTCGGATGACCAACAACAAGTATTTGATGTATTGATAGATACTAAAGCTCCGGAAATTAAAAAGCCGGTTGTAAACGGAAAAGTTTATAAACCTGAAGTTACAGACGAATTAAGCGGTGTTGAAGAAATTGCAATTACTTATACTGATTCTACAGGAAATCCACAATTGAATTATGTAGATAATGATGGAGAATTTAAATTCCCTAATGATTTTGATTTATCAGATTTGTCAAAGATAGCGGTTCATGCTTTTGACTATGCAGGAAACATTTCATCTGTTAATTTGGACGGTTCGGAGTATGTTCCTCCTGTTCAAGAAGAGCATAAGACAAATATAAGACCGATTTTTAACGTGACAAATTATAAAGGTTTGGACGGAAAACATATTGAAGGGTCTGAAAATCTGAATATGTTTGCAACAGAAATTAACTGGAGAGAAAAAGTAGGACTTTATGATGTTAAGGGCCAAAAATATGTAATGTTTAATTATATCAACGGACTTATCCCTGTCGATGCCGGACACTGGGGAGTAGAAATCGTAGAACTTCCTGAAATTTATGAACCTTTTAAACAAGGGGAAAATACAAAATCTTTTTTAGTTGAACAAGATAAAACTGAAGATGTTGTGTTTAAAGGTAAACTTAAAGAAATTCCTATTGAAAAAGGCAATGGAGAGGTTAACATAAGACTTTCCATTGAAGGATTAAACGGCGATTTTACTTTTGCGATGTCTTATATAATTAAAGATAAAAACGGAAAAACTATAGATGTTGATACCTTAAAGTCTTATGAAAGACCTTATGCTGTTGCTCAGACAGATGAAAACGGAAATTTAATCGGAGTTTCAGTTCAAAAAGCAAAAGTAGCTGTTTTACCTGCGGGAGAATATACAGCAGAAGTAACAACTCTTGACAATGATTTGATTCTTAATGAAAGACAAAAGAAATTTACAGTAGAAGACGGAAAAACAACTGTTGTTGATTTTGTTTCCAAAGAAATAATTAAAGATGTTGTAAGTGTAACTTTAGAAGGTTTAGATGAAATTCCTGAAGGAACAAAGGTAATTCTTGTTGATGAAAACGGGGAAGAAACTGAATTAAAAACTAAATTTAATAAAAAAGTTTTTGCAGAAACAGTAAAAAACGGAAAATACAAAGTTAAGATACAACTTCCTGACGGATACAAAGCAGACAGAAATGACTTTGAATTGATTGTTGATAATTATAAAGCAAAAGAAACAGTTAATTTAAAGAAAGTGAAAATTAAAACACAATTTGATAAAAAAGACTTTGTTGTCGAATCTGAAGAGGGATTCCCTAATGGTATTGAGTTGGTGGTAAATAAAGTTGATGCTACTAAATACAGTGCTTTGAAAGATAAAGATGTTGATGCTTATGATATTTTCTTTAGAGATATTAAAACGGGTAATCTTGTAAAAGTTAAAGAAGGAAATTACAAAGTAACGATGCCAAAGAGAGAAAGTGCAAAAGTAAAAGATTTATATTATGTTTCTTCTGAGGGAAAACTTGAAAAAGTTCCTTTCGAGGTAGGAGAAAGTACAGTAACATTTACAACAAATCATTTTTCTGTGTATGCATTGGAGTACAAAGTGGTTGAAAATACAGAAGACAAACCGAATAAAGAAAATGATAACTCTAAAAGCGACAATAGACAAGATACTAAATCCGAAAAAGATACTAAAACAGAAAAAGGTCAAACCGGATTAGTACAAACAGCTCTGTCAAGTGACGCACTTGTTCTAAGCGTATTGGGACTTGTTTCACTTGCGGGAATTGTTATAAGTAAAAAAATTAAAAGATAATAAAAAAACTAAAATCAATAATTTATTAGTGAATGTAAATAATTGAAAAAAAGAAGTTACTTTATTTTAAAGTAACTTTTTTTGTTGTTTATGAAAATAATTTACATAAAAATTTTTCTTTAGCTGAAATAAATTATTAATAATTTTTTTTTATTATATTCATAAAAATATTTTATTAAAAAGCAACTAAACAGCGTTAAATTAAGAAAAATTGCAGATATATTAAAACGGTTGAATTTTAAAGAAAAATTGTATATAATTTAGATGAATAAATAAAAAAATTCACAAAAAAAATTATATTTATGGAGGAAATATGAAAAAAATTTTTTCTTTTTTATTAGCTTTTTATATGATTATGTCTGTAATTGTATTAAAAAATTTTTCGGTTGCAAATGAAGAAACCGTAAAAATTGTTGTATTTATTGATGTTTCGAAATTAACAGATAAAAATGTAGAAAGTTTTTTGGATAACGGGGATTTTGACGAACTTAAGAAAATTAATGAAATCGCTTTAAATGATGCTAAAAGTAAAATGGAGGGGCTGATTGGGAAATTTGAAGAACTTTCAAGAGATAATTTTTTGATGCCGTTTATTTCTCTTAATGCAACTAAATATCAGGTGGATAAACTTACCAAAGCGGATTTTGTTAAAAACATTGAGCAAGATGTTGACTACAAAGTTAATCTAAAACCTAATATTGTCAGAAGAAGGGCAAGAAGTGCTATGTATTCTGCAAATATAATAGGGATTGATGATGAATTTTTAAAAAAATATGACGGTAGAGGAGAGAGTGTTGCTGTTATAGATGCAAATTTTGACCCTAAACATGAAGTTTTTAAATTAGATGAAGGTGTTAAACCGAGTGTTGATAAAAGTGATATAGAAAAATTGTTACAACATAATTTAGAAACTTTCGGTAATGTAAAAGTTGAAGATGTTTATATTAACAGTAAAATCCCGCTTGCTTTTCACTATATGAATAAGAGTACAAACTTAAATCCTGAAAATGTTGAGAAAGGGCATGGACAACATGTTTCTGCTACTGCTGTTGGAAATAATGGAGTTGTTGATGGAAAATATAAATGGAGAGGGGTAGCGCCTAATGCACAATTATTTATGATGAATTGTTTTGCAAATGAAGGGACATCTGCTACATATTACATAAAAGCTATAAGTGATGCGGTTTATTTAAGAGCAAGTGCTATAAATATGAGTCTTGGCGGAACTAAAGGAACAGTTAAAACATATACAACGGCAGATAAGAGCGTTGCAAAAATAATAGATATCGCTTCAAGACTTGGAACAAATGTAGTTATTGCCGGAGGGAATGAAGGAAAATACGAAGGGGATATATCTGTTGATACACCTGATATAGGAACTATCGGTTCACCGGGAATACAACAGAGTGCAATTACTGTTGCGTCAATGGAAAATTCTGAATTTTTAGCAAATTATTTGAATTTTGAAAATCACAAACTAATTTATCAAGAAGTTGATAAAAGAAATTTTGATAAAAAATCATATAGTTTTGTTAATTGTAAAGAAGGGCTTAAAGACGAAGATTTTTCTTCTGTAAAAGGAAAAGTTGCACTTATTAAACGTGGAGGAGATACCTTTAATAATAAAATTGCAAGGGCGGAAAAATCAGGAGCTATCGGAGTGATGATTTATAACAATGTTCTCGGTAATTTTTCGATTGGAGTAGATGATTCTACAAAAATTCCGGTTATAGGGCTCTATATGACTGACGGAGAAATGTTGGCTGAAAAGTCATATGGAACAATAAACATAACGGGAGAAAAAGATATTGTTAAAAATCCTCTTGAGGGAGAAATAAGTGATTTTTCAAATTGGGGAGTTACATCTGATGGGATTTTAAAACCGGACATAACGGCTCCCGGCGGAAATATTTATTCTGCACAAAATAGTAAAGGGTTTACGGAGATGAGCGGAACTTCTATGGCGACACCTCACGTTTCAGGTGCTGTTTCTCTTTTATCTCAAAGTTTAAAATCAAAAGATGAATTTAAAAATTTGAGTACGGCAAAAAGAGGGGAATTGATAAAAACACTGCTTATGAATTCAGCTAAACCTACTTTTGATAAGGTAAATAAAGTTCCTGTATCTCCACGAAGACAAGGAGCCGGTGTTGTTGATATGAAATCGGCAACTGAACTTGATTTTACGGTTGTAGATGCTAAAACCAATGTAGCATCTGTATTTATTGACAACATTAATGACAGCATTTCTTTGAATTTAAAAATAAGAAATTATTCCAATCAAAATAAAAAATTAGTACCGTCAGTTGTTGTAACTGTTGACGAGCATGATAAAAAGAAAAATCTTTTAAGACCTACAGAACTTTTTTCCGAAACTTTAAAAGAAACGGTGGAGGTTCCCTCAAATTCGGAAGTTGTTAAGAAATTTTCTATTCCTTTAAAAAATGTTGAAAAGTTAAAAGAATTTGAAAACGGAGCTTTTGTTGAAGGGTTTTTAACTTTATCATCACAAGACGGCAAAAAAGCTAACTTTCCCTTTGTAAGTTTTAAAGGGGATTTTAAAAATCTTTCTATAATTGAAAAACCGGTTTATGAATTTGATTTTTCTAAAGAAAATCCTATGTTTTGGAATTTAAAACCGACTGCAAATGCTTGGCACAGGTTTATGACTCATATTGAAAGTAAAATTAATGAAAAACCCGTTATTTTAGGGATGAGTAATTTTAATGAAATTGATGAGATCAAGAAACAGCAAAAAGAAACGGATATAAAACCTGTTTTTGATGATAAGTTGGTTATAAGTCCAAACGGAGACGGCAAATTAGACGAGATAAGTTTGTATTCTGTCTTTACAAGAACCGCAAATGCAGGTTACGAAATTTTAGATAGCAACGAAAAGGTAGTGTCTAAAAAAGACGGTAAATTGTTTTTGAAAAACATATCTTATTGGGCAGACAAAGAAGATTTGGATCCGAGATATTTAGGATATACAAATTTTGACGTGGAAAGTTTACATTCAAAAGAAGACGGGGAGTACATTTTAAATATTAAAGGAACGCCGATTGTTGATGGAGCAAATGAACAGACTCATTCAATTAAGTTTGTAATTGACAAAACAAAACCTAAATTTAAAGATATAAATTTGAAAGAAAATAAACTTACTTTTTCTGTTGAAGATTTTTCTAAATTGAGAGAAATAAAAGCGGTAGGAGTTGTTAAAAAAATTATTAAAACGACCCCTTGGCCTGATTACCCTGAATATGTTCAAGAACAAGAAATAGAAGAAGAAACCGATTTGGAACTTAAAGACTTGGGAGATAAAAAATATGAATTGGATTTACCGGATGGAATTGAAAAGAAAAATATAAATATAACAGCTGTAGATTTAGGGTATAACAGTTACTCTGAAGATGTTGATTTGATGACGACAACAGAAAAACTCGGTAAATTAAAAATTGTTTCTAAAACTAAAGAAGGCGAAGAAGTTCCGGTTAAATTTGAAGTTTACGATTCGGAAAACAAATTGGTAAATAATATTGACAAGTTAAGAAAAGGAAAATATACTTTAGAATATAAATTTTGTCCTGTACAATATAAGGGAGTCGATATAAAGGAAAATTATGAATTTGAGATAACAGATGAAAACTTGGAAAAAGTTATAGAAATGAATTTTGAAAAAGTTCCTATTGGACAAAAAATGGTTTTAATCAGAGGAACGGGATATTTAACTTTTGATGATTTTGAAATAATTGCAACAAATTTGGAAACAAACAGAAAATTTGTTGTTGCTCAGGAAATAAAAGGAACTCCACAGTATTTTTTACAAGCACCGTTTGGAAAATACCGTTTGGAGTTAAAGTTTAAAGATAACAGTAAGGCTTTAAAATATGATTATGAATTTAGTGAATCAGAAAACGAAAGCAGTAAAGGAAATACTTTGGATATTTCTGTTGATGAAAAATCTTTTGAAAATAGAGTTGATTTACTGTTTACTGAAAATAAGTATAAAGTAATTCCTAAAACAGTTGGATATGATGGGGAAATTGACTATATAGGTATGAATTTGTCTGTAGGACATATCGTTGATGCTTCAAAAGTAGGTCGAGGTAAGTCTGAAATTGTACCTAAAGAAATTCCTGAGGGATATTATGTTGTTCCGGGAATGCATGAAGTAAGTCTTGATGATGTTACACCGGAAAAAGAAGTTAGTTTTGAGTATCATAAAATTACAGATGAAGATAAATTTTCATTGGTAATTCAAGATGATGCAATCAGTAAAGGAATAACCTCAAAATATAAGATTTATAACTTTAATGAAAGATTTAATTATCCGACAGGAAGAGTATTACTCGATTACACTTCGGGAATGAAACTTTCGCCCGGTTGGTATTGCATTGAAGCACAAGAAGAAAGTGAAGATATAAAAGCACAAGCGAAAGAACCGACACCTACTATGAACTTAAAAGAGAAAGTTATCCTTGTTACAGAAGCAAAAAAGGGAGAAGTTAAAGTTGAATTTACTTGGGGAAAAGTTTCAGAGGGCTCAATTACCGAAAAGTATAATAGAAGTGTTGAAGTTAATTTACCTGATGATTATCCAAGAAATGAAATTGAACTTGTGATAAAGAAAGATGGGTTGACAGTAAAAAATCACATTTATAGAAAAGACGATCCTTCGACTCATAGCATTTTATTTGAGCAAGGAGTTTATGATATTGAAGTAAAAGACTTGGCTAAAGGATATAAATCTGATGTCGGAAAGGCTTATGTATTTGGTTCAGACGGAATGCCGGTTAGAATAAATATAACTAAAGTGACTATTGACGGTAAAGATGTGAAAATAAAATTTGTATCTGACGGAACGGAAGTTTTGAATGTAAAGTACAAATTAGATGATTTTGAATTTGTAAAAAATGAGATTAATGTTGAAAAGAAAGTCTATAAAGTTGAGATTTTATCTCCTGAAAGTTATGTGGGGAAAAACATTACAAAAGAAATAACCGTTGATGAAAATTCAAATGAACTTACAGTAGAACTTGAGAGATTACAAAAAGGAACTTTGGATATTTCATTTAAGTTTGTTGATACTGCTGATAAGAGCGTTAAAGTAAAAGTCAATGATAAAGAAATTTCTTTAACAGGAAAGTCGATACCTTTTGAACTTGGTAAATATAAAGTTGAAATTTTTGATATTGACGGACAAGTAGGCAATTTTATCGTAGAACCCAAAGTAGAAAATGTGGAATTATCCAAGCAAGAACCTGATAAAAAAGTATTTTTTACAATAAAGCGAAATCCAAAAACGATAGATATAACTGAACTTAAAAAACTTGTTGATGAAGAAAATACAGTTTTGAACTCTGAAAAGTACAGAAATTCTGTTGACGAATTACAAAATAATTATAAAGATGCAATGAAAAAGGCAAAAAAATTAATTGAAAATGAACAAAACCGTACAGAATTTTTGGTAAAAAAGACCGCTGATGACATAAGAATTGCAAAAGAGGCTTTAAACGGAGATAAAGATTTTGCAAAATTTGTAAGAAAGTTGAAAAATTTAATCAAAGAAAAAGATTTAGTTATTCAATCATTTGAATTTATAAATTCCGATGAAGACAAACAAGAGGAGTATTTGGATTCTATTTTTAATGCTGAAAGGTTGTTAGAGGTTAATTTTGAAACTAAAGAGCTTGAATTGGCTATGAAAGATATTTTAAATGCCAGAAAAGATATGGGAATTAAAATTAAACTTGAAACAGAAGTCAACAAAAAGAAATTTGAAGTAGAAAGTGATGATTTGCTTTTAGGATTGAAACTTGTCGTTGTAGAAACTGAAAAAGAAAAATTTGAAATATTAAAGAAAAAAGATGTTGATGTCTATAATATTTACTTTGAAGATGAAAATAAGAACTTGATTGAACTTGGAGAAGGAAATTACAAAGTAACGATGTCAAAGAGAGAAAGTGCGGAAGTAAAAGATTTATATTATGTTTCTTCTGAGGGAAAACTTGAAAAAGTTCTTTTCGAGGTAGGAGAAAGTACAGTAACATTTACAACAAATCATTTTTCTGTGTATGCATTGGAGTACAAAGTTGTTGAAAAAACAGAAGATAATCGAAAAGATGAACAGAAAGATAAAACCGAAAAAGATAACAAAAAGTCGGATGATGCAGGCAAAGAAAAAGATAGGTCTAATGATGAAAATAAAAACAAATCCGATACTTCAGATGACAATTCTAAAAACGACAATAGACAAGATACTAAATCCGAAAAAGATACTAAAACAGAAAAAGGTCAAACCGGATTAGTGCAAACAGCTCTGTCAAGTAACGCATTTGTTCTAAGCGTATTGGGACTTGTTTCACTTGCGGGAATTGTTATAAGTAAAAAAATTAAAAGATAAAAATTTTTTCAAAATATATTTATGAATTTATATTAATTAAATTCTGTTAAACTTTTTAAGTTGAAAATAAAACCTACCGTATTTAGATTTTAAACGGTAGGTTTTTACTTTAAATTGTAATGTAAAATGAAAATTATAAATTTTTTTGAAAAAATATGTAAAAAAGTATTGACAAGTAGATTATAAAAGTGTATTATATTAAAAACAATAAATAAATCATTAAAGAAAGAGTAGAAAATCGAAAGTTTAAGAGAGTTGACGGTTGGTGTGAGTCAATACGGAAAGTTTTTGAAAATCATCTTTACCGGAGAGGTTGTGAAATCAGTAAGAGCCTTCGCAGTGGTTTGCGTTATCAAAACCCGACATTGTTAGATGTTAGAGTGTTCATTTTTTGAAAATTAAGGTGGTACCGCGGAAATATTTCGTCCTTATTCTATTTTTATAGAATAGGGACTTTTTTATTTGTAATTTTCATTTGAGTAAAGAATTAAGTTTCATTAAATCGAGTTTTTATTATTTTTAATATTTATTTATCAAATTTTTAGTAGGAGGATTTTTTATGAAAAAGTTGACTAAGGAACAATTTATAAGCGTAAGTGTTATGTTGTTCGGATTATTTTTTGGTGCGGGGAACTTAATTTTTCCACCGCTTTTGGGAAATCAAGCAGGGAGTAAAACTTTGGAAAGTTTGTTGTTCTTTTCTGTTACAGCAGTTGTATTTCCTATTTTGGGGGTTGTAGTAGTTGCAAAAACGAAAGGTCTTTCAAATCTTTCAGGTAGAGTCGGAAAATATTTTGCGTTTGTGTATACTGCAATGATTTATTTGGCTATAGGTCCGGGACTTGGAATTCCAAGAGCGGGAAGTTTGCCTTTTGAAATGGCTGTTGCACCGTATTTGCCAAACGGAACTTCGATAATGGTGTCAAGACTTATTTATACGTCTTTGTTTTTTTTAGTTGCATATTTAATTTGTTTAAGGCCGAGTAAACTTGTAAATAGAATGGGGAAATTTTTGACACCGGCTTTGTTGATTTTAATTTTAGTTATGTTTTTGGGAGTTTTATTTAACAATCCGAATAATGTTGCACAACCTTTAGAAGTTTATAAAAACGCAAAAGTTAAAGGATTTTTAGAAGGATACAACACTATGGATACGATCGCCGCACTTAATTTTGGCCTTGTAATTTCACTTGCTGTAAAGTCTTTTAAAGTTGATGATGAAAAACAGGTTATGAACTATACAATAAAAGCCGGTGTAGTTGCGGGAATTTTCTTGTTTGTAGTTTATGCAATGCTTTCATATATCGGAATGACTACGTCAGGACTTAATCAAGGAGCAAAAAACGGAGCTGAAATTTTAAGCAGTACTTCCCTATATGTTTTTGGGGATTTTGGAATAATTTTACTTGCGGGAATTTTTACACTGGCTTGTCTTACAACTTGCGTTGGACTTATCACAAGTGTAAGTCAATACTTTGCAAAATTGACAAACGATAAAGTGAGTTATAATGCTTGGATTACAATTTGGAGTTTAATTTCGTTTTTTGTTGCAAATTTCGGACTTAATGTAATATTAAAGATATCTGTTCCGGTTTTAGTTGCGATATATCCTGTTTCTATTGTGCTTATAGTTTTGGGGCTTACACAAAAATATTTAAAATATAACAAATTCGCTTACAGATTGATTTGCGGTGTAACGGTTTTTATTTCGTTGGTTGAGGCTTTAAAAACGGCAAATATAAAATTACCTTTAATTACCGATTTGGTAATAAAGTTACCGTTTTTTGACATAAGTTTAGGTTGGGTGGTGCCGATGCTTGTTTGTTTTGCACTGTCATTTTTACAAAAATTTACATTTGGAAAAACAAAAGAATTTTAAAAGTTAGAAATTAAAAGTAAAAAAAAGGTGTATTAGGAACCTTAAAAGTTTCCGATACACCTGTTTACTTATTTTTTTAAAAGATTTTTTTCGATTTTTTCGTAAAGATCTTCTGTTTCCTTGTCTGTTTTCATATTTACATATATTGTTTTTTGATTTTTTATTTTAATTTCTATAACTTTTTTTGTTTTATTAAAAAGATAAAGTCTTACATCTCCAACATTTTGAACATTGAAATTTCCGTAGGATTGATAAGAAGTTCCTGTTCCGTTTGTTCTTATAACCCTTTGTTTTGGAAATTCTTCAAGAAGAGTTACACTTTCAACTTTTGATTTTTCGATCTTGTCATTATAAAATTTTGCAGATATTTTTATGCTTTTTTCACTAAATCTAATGTCATAATCTGATGGCAAAATAGCAAAAATTGAGAAAAACAGTACAAAAACCGTAAAAGCCGAAAATAAAGTGAAAACAGCCTTACCTTTTTTATTTCCTCTGTTTATTATTAACTTTGAAGAATTTATCGGGTCGGGAATGAGTATTCGCTTATCGTTTGGGTTTTTATAACCTAATATATCGTAAAATTCGTCATCATCTTGTATAAATTTATCATCTTCAATGTTTTGACTTATCATCTCATCCGCTTTTTGTAAAGAAATTGCTATATACAAGTAACTTAAAAGAGTAGCAATCATAACTGATAAAAATGCTAATAAGTTAAAATTGTCAATACTTGTAAAATAAACGGAAAACACATACATTACACTTAAAACATTTGCGATTATAAAAATTTTTTCTTCAATTTTTATAGTTTTCATTTTGTTGAAATAAAAGTTTTTCTCCTTATTGTCACTGATTATTTTAAGAGGAGATTTTTTTATTGCAATGTCTATTGCTAAAAACGAAATCAACAAAATAAAAGTTAAAATAGATAAATAAATATGTAGCTTTACAAAAAAACTTACTCCCAAAAGTCCTGTCGATAAAATAATTAACGGAATTAACCACATTTTTTTCCCGATACTTATTTTATATATTTCATTATGTAAAGAAAGGTCAATGTATTTTCTTGTGAAAGTTGCATAATTTTTTTCTTTCTTTAATTTTCGCATCTCTTTTATTGATTTGTTAATTAAAATCATATTTATAACTATGTATAAATATATTGCCAAAATATACATTATCATCAAAAGAGAGTCGTCTAAAAAATACATAACAATACTAAACATAACGGCAACGGCAGTTACTGACTTAAAATGAAAAAATGCTCTTGATGCTATTTCCTTTACTTCAACATCATCTATATTGTTGATAGGAATCGTTGTCAAAAGAATTTTTCCGTTATTATATTTAAAAACTCTTTTTGATGTAAAAAAATTCAAAAAAATAATTAACAAATATGAACTTACAATAATTAAATTTAACATTGGAAACTCCTTTCTATTATGTTGAAAAGATCTTCTTTACTAAGACCTCTCGCCTTAACTTCGTTTATTATGTTTTCTAAATTATCTTCTATTTTCTTTAAGTGTTTTTTTTCACATTTTACACAGATGACAGAACCGTTTCGTCTGTCAATCTCTATTATATTTTCGTTTTTTAAAATTCCGTATGCTTTATTAACAGTCATAGGATTAACGTTGAAATCCTTTGCAAATTGACGAACTGACGGTAACGAATCGCCGTTTTTTAAATTTCCTTCAGCAATTTCTTTTATTATTCCGTTACAAATTTGTGTATAAATTGGAATTTCCGAAAGAGTATCAATAAAAAACATACAACCACCTCCTTGTATCATATATTATAATACAACAAATACAAAAAGTCAATAAAATTTAAAATCATATTAACAATATTTTATTTGTTATTGCATAAAATAACCATAATTTAAGCGCATTAAAAAAGTATTTCAATTTTAGATAAAAATTAATTAAAAATAAAAAGCTCCTAAGATTTTCAATTTCAGGAGCTTTTTTGTTATTTTAATAGTGAGATTTTAGATATTTTTTTGATTACAGTTTTATGTTATTTTTCTACATAAAATTTAACAAAAATATTGAAATATAATATTTTTGTTAAACGATATCACTTATACATTATTTTTTTTAATTTTTTACAAAAAATTTATTGACAATTAAGTTTTCGTTTGTTATTATTTGTGCAACAGATAATCTGAAGTATAAAATGAGATTGAATATATTTAATCTCATTTTATAAAAATTTTTGTATAATAGGGGTGATTTATGACTGCCTTTTTGATTTCGGGTATTCTTTTTTGTAGCATTCATGATGGTGTTTTTGCTCCAAGCTCAATAAGTTATCTTTTCGGGAGTCTTATTTATTCATCATTATATCTATATTCAAAGAGTATAATTCCGA
>JALEHY010000037.1 GCA_022770425.1 Parvimonas sp.
GTTGTAACTATGGATAAATCGGGCTTGTGGACTGATGGAAGGTATTTTGTTCAAGCAGAAAAAGAATTAAAAAACAGTGAAGTTGAATTGTATAAAATGGGACTTAGTGATACACCTTCAATCGAGGAATTTTTGAAAGAAAATATTTCTGAATATGGAAAAATTGCCTTTGACGGTAATTGTATGTCTGTATCAGAATATGAAAATTTTATGAAAAAATTACCTAAAATTACTTTTGTTACAGATGTTGATTATATTGGAAAAATATGGAATGAAGAGGGAAATAGACCTGAAAAACCATTTAGTGAAGTGTATATTTTTGATGAAAAATATTCAGGAGAAAGTGTAAAAGACAGAATCACAAGACTTAGGGAAATGATGAATGAAAAATCTTTAGATTATCATTTTATCGGTTCATTGGATGATATTTGCTATTTACTGAATATAAGAGCAAATGATGTTCAATGTAATCCTGTAGTTATATCTTTTTTACTTGTTTCTAATGATGACTGTATTTTATATGTAGACAAAGATAAATTAACAGATAAAGTGAAAAAACATTTTGAAGATAGTGGAGTTTCTATAAAAGATTATGAATTAGTTAATAAAGATATTTCCAAAACTATTTCAAAGAAAACTGTCTATATAGAACCGAGAAAAGTTAACGTTTCTGTTTATTCATCAATAAATACCAACAATACAATAGTTAGAGGTTTAAATTTAAGTTCTTTAATGAAAGCTCATAAAAATAATATAGAAATTAAAAATACAAAAAATGCTTTTATAAAAGATGGAGTTGCATTGGTTAAGTTTTTAAATTGGCTTGAAAGAGGAGTCCCAACAGGAAATGTTACTGAGATGAATGCTTCCGAAAAATTACTTGAATTTAGAAAACAAGGAGAGTTATTTATTGAAGACAGCTTCGAATCAATTTCTGCATATGGTTCAAACGCTTCAATGCCACATTATAGACCGAGTCACGAAAATCCTGTTACTGTGAAAAATAAAGGATTATATTTGATAGACAGTGGCGGACATTATTTAGACGGAACTACAGATATTACAAGAACAATAGCTGTTGGAGAATTAACACAAGATGAAATTAAGCATTATACACTTACTTTAAAAGCGCACATAAGCTTAATGGATTGTAGGTTTTTAAAGGGAACTCCTTGTTCTTATTTAGATGCTTTCACAAGACAATGTTTGTGGAAAGAAGGAATTAATTTTAATCATGGAACAGGTCACGGAGTAGGTCATGTTTTAAATGTTCATGAGGGACCACAAAGAATAGCTGTTGCGGGAAATGAATATCCTATGGAAGTCGGAATGGTTACATCAGATGAACCCGGTGTATATGTTGCGGGAAGTCATGGAATAAGAATAGAAAATATTATGGTTTGTGTAGAAGGAGAAACTACACAATTTGGAGAATTTTTAAAGTTTGATAATTTAACTGTTGTTCCTATTGATACAAGACCGGTTGATAAAAGTTTATTAACTTTGGAAGAATTAAAATGGTTAAATGATTATAATAAAATGTGTTATGAAAAATTATCTCCATATTTATCAGGAAATGATTTAGAGTATTTAAAAGAACAATGCAAGGAAATTTAGATAAATTTAATATAAATGAAGAATTAAAAAAATTACCTGATAAACCAGGTGTGTATATAATGTACGATAAAGATGACAAAATTATATATGTCGGTAAATCTGTATCTTTGAAAAATAGAGTCCGTTCATATTTTCATGCGAATCATAAATACAAAAAGGTTGAGGCAATGGTTCAGCAAATATGTCGCTTTGAGTACATTATAGTTAATAATGAAACTGAAAGTTTGGTTTTAGAGTCTAATTTAATAAAAAAAAACAGACCTAAATATAACATAGACTTAAAAGACGATAAGCAGTATCCATATATAAAGATTACAAGCGAAAAATTTCCGAGAATATTAAAAGTTAGAGAAATTAAAGATGATAAGGCTCAATATTTTGGGCCTTTTCCTACAATTTCAGACTTAGAAAAGCTGATCGATCTTTCTATTTCAGTTTATAGAATAAGAGATTGTAATTTGAGTTTTAATAATGGGAAATTTTTAAAAAGACCATGTATAAGCTATCATCTTAAAAGATGTGATGCTCCTTGTATCAGAAATATAACTGCCGAAGATTATAATTTTTTAGTAAAAAAAACTTTAAAATTTTTATCAGGAGATAGCAAGGAAGTTAAATCATTTCTAAAAGATAAAATGTTAATTGCTTCTAAAAATAGGGATTATGAGTTAGCGATTAAATACAGAGATTATCTTTTTGAAATAGACAACTTATTTAGCAAACAGATATTCAATATAAAGAAAGTAAAAAAATATCATTTAATTTCATATAGTTATTCTGAAAATACTTTAATTATTGCTGTTTTTATAGTTAATGACGGACTTGTAATAGCAAGAAAGCATTTTATAATAGATAACTATATGAATTTGGAGTTTGAAGAAATATTTTCTGTTGCTATAAGACAATTTTATCTTGAATATAAGGATGTCATTAAAGAGATATACATTGATTATGATGACGAAAACTTTTTAGACAGTATTTCCAAATTTTTACAGAATGTATTTTCTTTAAGTTCTGTTTTGGTGAAATTTCCTAAAAAGGGAGTAAAATTTGAACAAATGAAAATACTTAAAAAAAATGCCGATGAAATTCTATCAAAACATTTAAGCAATTCAAAGCTAATAAATATAAAGTATTTGGAAGCAATAAAATATTTACAAAAATTAATTTCATCTAATGAATTAAAGAGAATAGAATGTTATGATATCTCGAATATTTCCGGAGACTATAATGTTGGAAGTATGGTTGTGTATAAAAATGGATATAAATCAAGTAAGGACTATAGAAAATTTAAAATAAAGACTGTTATAGGAATTGATGATTATGCAAGTCATAAAGAAATGTTAACGAGAAGATTGGATAGGTTTATAAAAGATACAATTGAAAACAATATTGGAAGTTTTTCAGAAAAACCTGATTTAATATTGATGGATGGTGGTAGAGGGCATGTTAATGTTGCACTTGAAGTATTATCTGAAAAAAATTTAAATATTCCTGTAATTGGACTTGTGAAAAATGATAAGCATAAAACAAAGGGAATCATTTATGATGATACATATATTGAATTGGATGTAGGTACTAATGTATATAGATTTTTATTTGATATTCAAGAAGAAGTTCATAGATTCGCTATTAATTATCATAGAAGTTTACAAACTAAAAAGCTACAAGATTCCGTTTTAGATGAAATAGATGGAGTTGGTGAAGTTAAGAAAATTAGACTATTAAGTCATTTTGGAAGTATTTCTGCAATAAAAAAGGCTACTGTTGAGGAAATTTTATCAGTAGATAAAATGGACAAAAAAACTGCAAAAAATATTTTTGATTTTTTTAATAAAGAGGTATAGTATGAAAAGTGTTTTACTTAAAGACTTAGTTTCAAAATTGGAATTAGAAGTAGTTTATCAAAGTTCTGATTATGAAAAGATAGAAATAGAATTAAACGAGGTAAACAGACCCGGTTTGCAATTGGGAGGATTTTTAGATAATTTTCCGTATATGAGATTACAGGTTATAGGTCATCCGGAACATGATTACTATAACAAGTACTTGCCGTTTGATGAAAGAAGAAATATTTTTGATGCAATTTTTTCATATCCTATTCCTGCACTGATTTATACTCATTCTTTGGAAATTCCTTATGAAGTATATTCACTGGCTAAAAAACATAATCGTACTATTTTAAGAAGTCATTTGGGAACTACAAAATTAATTTCGAAAATGAATGTTTTACTTGAATATTTATTGAGTGAAGAGATAAGAATTCACGGTGGATTATTGGAAGTTTTCGGTATAGGTGTTTTAATTATAGGTAAAAGCAGTATAGGAAAAAGTGAAACAGCATTGGAGCTTATAGGAAGAGGACACAGACTTGTAGCTGATGATGCTGTTGATATTAGAAAGGTAGATAATAAATTGGTCGGAGAATGTCCTAAAAATATAAGACATTTTTTAGAAATTAGAGGGCTTGGTATTCTTGACATTCAAAGATTGTATGGAGTCGGAGCAGTAAAATTATCTACTGAAATAGACCTTGTAATAGAACTTGAAAATTGGAAAGATGATAAAGAATACGATAGACTCGGACTTGATGATGAATACAAAAATATACTTGGAATAGAGATTCCTCACATAGTTATTCCTGTAAAACCGGGTAGAAATATTGCACTTATTGTAGAAGTTGCTACAAGAAATACAAGACAAAAAATGTATGGTTATAATGCAGCCATTGAATTAAATAATAGAATTTTAGAAGAAATAAAAAATAAAACTGAATAGGAGAAAATATGAATTTTAATAATTTAGATTGTAATGTTAAGTATGATGAACCATTAAAAAATCATACTACCTTCAAAATAGGAGGGAATTGTAAAATACTTGTAGAACCTAAAAGTGTTGATAATATTATTGAGATTTTAAAAATATGTAAAAATAATAATCTTAATTTTTTCATAATCGGAAACGGATCGAATTTATTGGTTTCAGATAACGGTTATGACGGAGTGATTATAAAACTTAAAGAGAATTTTTCGAATATCTATTTGAACGATGGTTATGTTGTTTCTCAATCCGGAGCTACATTATCAGAAGTTTTCAAATTTTCAATGAATAATTCATTAACCGGTTTTGAATTTGCATCAGGAATTCCGGGAACAATAGGCGGTGCTGTATATATGAATGCAGGTGCTTATGGTGGCGAAATGAAAGATGTTGTTTCTGAAGTTGAAGTTTTGGATATTGATACATTAGAACAAATTGTTTTAAAACCTGAGAATTTACATTTTGATTATAGAAAAAGTATAGTTCAAGAAAGAAATTATATTATAACTAAAGTAAAATTGAAACTATCGGTTGGAGATATAAATGAAATAAGAGCCGTTTATTTAGATTTAAAGGAAAAAAGAAATTCAAAGCAGCCACTTGAATTTGGATCAGCAGGCAGTACTTTTAAAAGACCTGAAGGCAATTTTGCATCTAAGTTAATAGAAGATTCAGGGCTTAAGGGATATAGTGTAAATGATGCTATGGTTTCTAAAAAACATTCAGGTTTTATAGTAAATGTTGGAAATGCAACCTGTTCTGACGTTTTAAAATTAGTTGATTATGTAAAAAAAACGGTTTATGAAAAGTATAATGTTAAATTAGAAATGGAAGTAAAGATATTAGGAGAATAATATGGAAGCTGTTATTATCACCGGAATGAGTGGTGCAGGAAAAACTTTAGCTTTAAATCATTTTGAAGATATGGGATACTATTGCATGGAGAATTTACCACCTAAATTTATTGTAGACTTTATTGAACTTATAAATAATTCTACAAAATCTATTGATAAATTAGCAATAGTGATTGACGTAAGAGCAAGATTTTTTGACGATTTGTATGAAACTGTTCAAAACTTAAAAAAGATGGATTGTGAGATAAAAATATTATTTTTAGATGCCTCAAATAAAGTTTTAATAAACAGATACAGAGAACTTCGTCGTCCTCATCCTATAAATTCTTCAGGACTTTTACCTGATTCAATTGATATGGAACGAGAACTTTTAAGTAAAATTAAAGAGAAATCAGATATTATTATTGATACAAGTCGTTTGAGTGCAACAAGTTTTAGAAATAAATTAAATACTTTGTTTTTTAATGGAAATAACAAAAATTTGACAATAAATGTTGAGTCATTTGGTTTTAAAAATGGAATTTTGTCAGAAGCGGATTTAGTTTTTGATGTAAGATTTTTAGAAAATCCGTATTATATCGAAGAACTTAAAAATTTAAATGGTAATAATAGTAAAATAAAAGATTTTGTATTTTCGTTTGCAGATTCAAATACTTTTATTACTAAAATTATTGATTTGCTTGAATTTTTAATACCAAAATACAAATCGGAAGGGAAAAGTATGCTAACAATAGGTATTGGCTGTACAGGAGGAAAGCATAGATCGGTTGCTATTGCAAATAAAATTTATGAAAAATTAAAAGACAATCACAAAAATGTAAATATTTCTCATAGGGATGAACGATTATGGTAAAAAATAATATAAGGATTACTACAATGGGAGGAGGTACGGGAAATTCAACTCTTCTTAAAGGGCTCAAAAAATATTTTAATAATATTACGGCAATTGTAACAGTTGCAGATGATGGCGGAAGCTCAGGAATGATTAGAGACGACTTTGGAGTTTTACCTCCCGGAGATATAAGAGCTTGCCTTATTTCACTTGCAAATACAGAAAAATCTATGGAAAAATTGATGAATTATAGATTTAAAGACGGTAATTTAAAAGGTCAAAATTTTGGAAATTTACTGCTTGTAGCAATGGCGGATATATATAAAGATTTTGTGTTTGGAATTCGAGAAACTTCAAATATACTTGCAATAACAGGTAAAGTTTTACCTGTTAGTTTAGATGACATAACACTTTTTGCAGAATTGGAAGACGGTTCAATTATAAAAGGAGAAAGCAATATTCCTTTTTTAAATAAAATTAGAAAATCAAGAATAAAAAAAGTTTCAATTTCTCCTGAATTCGCCAAACCTTTAAATGAAGTTGTAGAAGAAATTTATGATTCGGATATAGTAGTAATCGGTCCGGGAAGTTTATACACTTCAATTATACCTAATTTGTTAATAGCAGATATAAGAAAGGCGCTTCTAAATACAAGTGCAAAAATTTATTATGTGTTAAATGTTATGACTCAGTCCGGAGAAACATATAATTATTCAGTATCAGACCATATTAATGCTATTTTTGAACATTTTAATGATATATGCATAGATTCTGTCATCGTAAATAATAAAAAAATAACTGATGATTTAAAATTAAAATATAAAAATAAAGACTCGGAACAAATTTTACTTAAAGACGATGATAGAAAATATATAAATTCCTTGGGAATAAATTTAATAGAGGGAAATTTGATTAAAACAGATGAATATTTTTTAAGACATGACGGAAATAAATTGGCAAAAATAATTTTAGATAACTATATTGGGAAAAGTAATGGTGTATAACTGTTACTTTTTTTTAATATTTAGCATTACTTTTTAAAAAATAGATTTTTTTTTTAAAATATGTTATAATTTAACAGTAGTTTTATTTCATTAATGAAATATTTGAGGTGAATTATGTTTAAAAATAAAAAAGATACTTTATTAATATGTTTAATGTTTGTTTTACTTACTATTTTGGGAATAGGCTATAAATTTTTTTATAAAAAAGATAAATCCGTAAATGATTCTAAAGTTAACGATGTTGTGGTAAAAGATAAACTCATTGAATACGAAAATAAAAGTTTAAATTCAAATATTTTTGTTCATATTGACGGTGCGATAAAAAATCCTGATGTATATGAAATGAAAGAAGGAGATCGTGTTAAAGATTTGCTCGAAAAAGCCGGAGGACTTCTTGATGATGCCGACACTTCAAGGTTAAATTTAGCAGTAAAATTAAAAGATGAAATGAAAATACATATATACAAAGTAGGTGAAACTTCTGATGAAAATCCTACTTCAAGTCAAGATAATACTAATACAAGTGAAATAGTTAATATAAATACTGCATCTGTTGATGAATTATGCAAATTAACGGGTATTGGAGAAACGAAAGCAAAATTGATTGTTGAGTATAGAAATAATAAAAAATTTGAAACTATTGAAGAAATTACAAATGTTTCAGGAATAGGTAAAAAAACTTTTGAAAAAATAAAAGATAAAATAACTGTAAAATAAGGAGAAAGTAATGAAAGATATAGATTTAAAAGATGTGAAGTTAACTTCTTACGCAAAAACGTCAGGATGAGCCGCAAAAGTTGGTCCAGATATTCTGGACGAGGTGCTTTCAGGGTTAGACAATAAAACTAAAGTAAGTAAAGATTTATTGGTAGGAATTGAAACCTCTGATGATGCGGCAGTATATAAAATAAATAATGATTTGGCATTGATAGAAACATTAGACTTTTTTACTCCAATTGTAGATGATCCATTTACTTTTGGCAAAATTGCAGCAACAAACTCTTTATCAGATGTTTATGCTATGGGAGGAGAACCTACTATGGCTATGAATATTGTATGTTTTCCGAATTGTTTACCACCTAAAGTATTAACCGAAATATTAAGAGGAGGACTTGAAAAAATGAAAGAGGCAGAGTGCCTTTTGATTGGAGGACATACTGTTCAAGATGATGAACCTAAGTATGGTCTTAGTGTTTCCGGTTTTGTACATCCTGATAAAATTTGGAGAAATTCATCTTCAAAAGTTGGAGATATTTTAATTTTAACTAAGCCTATCGGACTTGGAATAATAAATACCGCTATAAAAGGCGGTATAGCAACAGAAAGCGAAATTTCAAGTGCTGTACATACTATGGAAACATTAAATAAGTATGCAAAACGTGCGATTGAAAATAATACAATAAATGCTTGTACTGATATTACAGGCTTTGGTCTTATGGGACATTGTTATGAAATGGCAAAAGGTTCCGGTACTACTTTTGTTTTAAACAGTTCGGCAATACATTATCTTGATGGAGCAATCAATTATGCAACTATGGGATTAATCCCTAAGGGTTGTTATGATAACAAAAAATTTGTCGGTAATAACTATGTTGCAGATGAATCTGTTGATGAAAACATTTTAAATGTTCTGTTTAATCCTGAAACTTCAGGAGGTCTTTTGATTTCAATACCTAAAGACGAAGTTAATGAGGTTTTGAATAAATTAAAAAATATCCCTACTAAATTTTCAGTAATAGGAGAAGTAATTGAGAAACAAGAAAAATATTTAATGATAAAATAATGGAGATGTAATATGAATTTATACGCTAAAATTCCTAAGGTTGATCAAATTTTAGAAGATGAAAAAGTAAAGATTTTATTGGAAGATAATTCTAAAAATTTAGTTATGGAATCTATCCATGAAGAACTTAATAAAATAAGAAACTATATCTCAAATGGGGAAAGTGAGGAAAATATTATAGAGTATATTAGAAATTTATCAACTAATATTGAAATAAATTTGCAAAATAAAAAAGCATTTAACCTTAGAAAAGTTGTAAATGCAACAGGTGTTGTTATACATACAAATTTAGGAAGATCAGTGCTTACTGATGAAATTTTAAAGAATATAAGAGAAGTTTCTGTCGGTTATTCAAATCTTGAATATGATTTAGAAAACGGAGTAAGAGGTTCAAGATATTCACATCTTACTGAAATGATAAAAAAAGTAACAGGTGCTGAAGACTCTATGGTTGTTAATAACAATGCCGCTGCGGTTATGTTAATTCTTTCCACAATGGCTAAAGGAAAAAATGTTATTACAAGTAGGAGTGAATTAGTTGAGATTGGCGGTTCTTTTAGAATCCCTGATGTTTGTAGAGAAAGTGGAGCTGATTTAAAAGAGGTAGGAACTACTAACAAGACTCATTTAAGTGATTATGAAAATGCTATTGACGAAAATACTGCAGCATTATTTAAAGTCCATCAAAGTAATTTTAAAATTTTTGGATTTACTGAATCAGTTGATTCTTTTGAATTGAAATCTCTTAAGGAAAAATACCAAATTCCTATAATTGAAGATTTGGGTTCGGGAGTCCTAATAGATTTATCAAAATATGGATTAGACTATGAACCTACTGTTCAAGAATCTATAAAAAATGGAGTAGATGTTGTAAGTTTTAGTGGCGATAAATTACTTGGTGGAGTACAAGCCGGAATAATTGTAGGTAAAAAAGAATTTATTGATAAAATGAAAAAAAATCAATTAACCAGAGCACTAAGAGTTGATAAATTTACTATTTCTGCTTTAGAAGTCATATTTTCTTACTATATTGACGAAAAAGTTGCTTTGAGTAAAATTCCTACTTTAAATATGTTGACTATAGGAATTGATGAACTTGAAAGAAAAGCACAAAAAATGATAGATATTTTTGGTAGTAATGAGGAATTTTCTTTTGAAATAATAGATATTGATTCTGAAGTTGGAGCAGGATCTTTACCTACTCAAAAATTACCTTCAAAAGCTGTAAAGATAAATTCAAAATCATTTACAGAAAACGAATTGGAAAAGTTGTTTAGGAATAACACAATACCTATAATTGCGAGAATATTTAAAGGAAATTTAATTTTGGATATGAGAACTGTTTTTGAAAGTGAATTTGTCATCATAAAAGAAGCATTAAATTCTTTATTGGGAGAATAATTTATGGATAATAAAAAAAATATTATTGTAGGAACAGCAGGTCACATTGATCACGGTAAAACTACTTTAATAAGAGCTTTAACCGGTAGAAATACAGACAGACTGAAAGAAGAACAAAATCGTGGAATTTCTATCGAATTAGGATTTACTCATTTTGATTTAAGTGATGAATTAAGAGTTGGAATTATTGATGTTCCTGGACATGAAAAGTTTATTAAAAATATGTTGTCCGGAGTTTGTGGTATGGATATGATTATACTGGTTATCGCAGCAGATGAGGGTATTATGCCACAAACAAAAGAACACTTAGATATTTTAAATTTGATTGGAATAAAAAGAGGAATTATTGCCTTAACAAAATGTGATTTGGTAGACAGAGATTGGATTGATCTTGTTAAACTTGATATCGCAGATGAAATGAAAGGAACATTTTTAGAAAATTCTAAAATTATCGAGATCTCATCATCAGAAAAAACAGGAATTGATGAATTAAAAACTGAGATAAATAATATAGTTCAAGATTTACCTAAGAAGAATTTAAGTTCAAGTCCGAGATTATATGTCGACAGATCTTTTTCAATAACCGGTTTCGGAACTGTTGTAACCGGAACATTAATTTCAGGGGTTTTAAACTTGGACGATGAACTACTTGTATATCCGTCAAAAAAAATCTGCAAAGTTAGAAATTTACAAGTACATGATAACAATGTAAAAACCGCTTTTGCAGGTCAACGAGTTGCAATAAATTTATCAAATTTAAAGAAAGAAGAAGTTCCTAAAGGTTCAGTTTTAGTCCCTAATAATTTATATACTGAAAGCAGTATTATAGATGTAAAATTAAAAACTGTAAATTTGCCATTTGATATTACAAACAGAACAAGATTTCATCTGTATTTGGGTTCCGGTGAGGTGCTTTGTAGGGCAATATTACTTGAAAGTGAAGTTTTAAAGCCAAATGAAGAGTATTATGTACAACTTCGACTTGAAGAACCTATAATAAGTAAAAGAAATGACAGATTTATATTAAGATTATTTTCTCCTCTATATACTATTGGTGGAGGATATATAATTGATACAAATGCTGTTAAGAAAAAAAGATTCAACGAAAAAGACTTGAATTATTTAAGAAAAATTGACAGTTGTGATTTTAAAGAATATATATATGAATATATTGATAGATTTAGTCATGAGTTTTATTTAGAAAAAGATTATAATTCATATTTTTCAGATTCAAAATCAAATATTTCAAATTTAATTTCTCAGTTAATTTGTGAAAAAAGAGTTGTTTCATTCGGAAATGGTACTGAAAAATTAATTTTATCTAATAAATTTATTGAAAATTTATTAAAAAATATAGTCAATTTTGTATCAGATTTTCATGTTAAGTATCCAAAGAGGATAGGTATTTCTAAAGAAACTATAAAATCAAAATTTTTTGATAATTTATCCGGAAAAGTTAAAACTGAATTTATGGGATTTATTTTTTCTGATAAGTTTAAAATCTTTGATGACTATGTATCTAATTTGAATTTTGAAGTTTTAGTTGATGAATCGGAACAAAGAATAATTGAAGAAATTAAAAGTAAGTTTAATTCAGATAAATATTCTATTTTTTCTGTTGATGACTTAGATTTAAAAATTAAATCTGATGAAGTTAAAGAAATTATGCTTTATTTGATAAGCATAAAAGATGTTATAAAACTTGATTCAGGATATATGTTAAAAGAAAATTATGAAACCGCAATAGATAAAGTTAAAAAATTTATTATACAAAACGGTTCTATTTCTGTTTCCGATGCAAGAGATTTACTAAATTCAAATAGAAAATCTACAATGGAGTTTCTTGAATTTTTAGATAAAGAGAAGATAACTTTAAGAAGAGAAAATGAAAGAATATTAGTAAAGTAGGTGTACGTATATGAAATTAAAGATATTAATGGCTTTACCGTCTGATTCTCAGATAAATGATTTGATGTATTCTATGCACGAAGATGAAAATTATGAACTTACTATTTCTGATAATATAGAGGATACTTTAATATTTGCCGATCAAAAAAGTTTTGATTTGTTGATTATGGATATGATGTTTAAAGATGGTACCGGTTTGGACTTAAAAAAGAAGTTAAATGAAATTTGTGATATACCGACTATTGTAGTTACTACTTTAAAAGATGATATGCAAAAAATTTTGACATTTGAGTATGGAGCAGATGATTATTTAATTTATCCGTTCAATGTATTGGAATTAAAAGCAAGAATAAGAGCGATTATGAGAAGGGTAGGTCAAAAAAGAACCGATATTGACAATTTGATTTTTGCTGATGATCTTGAATTTAATATTGTCGGAAGAACTGTAAAATTAAAAGGAGAAGAAGTTGATCTTACCGGAAAGGAATTTGATATTTTGTATATAATTGCAATTAATCCTGAAAAAGTATTTACAAGAGAAGATATTGCAAAAAGTGTATGGAAAGAAGAACATGTAAGTGATTATAGAAAAATTGATGTTCATATAAGAAGGCTTCGTGAAAAAATAAATATAGGAAATGTTACTTATATCCAAACCAAATGGGGAGAAGGTTATTATTATAAAAAATTACAAATGTAGTAGGAGAATATTATGAAAGAATTAATTAATGCTTTAAGAGAAAGAGTTTTAGATGAACTTAAAGATTTAAAAGACAAGACTGAAATTGAAGAAATAAAAATTAAATATTTAGGCAAAAAGGGAGAATTTACTAGTATATTAAGAAACATGGCAAATGTTTCAAAAGAAGAACGTCCAAAAATCGGAGAACTAATTAATCAAAGCAAACAAGAAATAGAAAGTAAAATTAATGAAAAAATAGAATATTTTAATAAAATTGTAATGCAAGAAAAAATAAAAAATGAAACTGTTGACGTAACGATAAATAAAAAATTTATAAATGTAGGTCATAGACATCCATTGAATAAAACAATGGAAGACCTTGAAAATTTCTTTATTTCTATGGGGTTTTCTGTTATTGACGGTCCTGAAGTAGAAACTGTCGAAAATAATTTTGATAAATTGAATTCTCCTATTGATCATCCGTCAAGAGATATGTCTGATACATTTTATATTGATAAGGATTTATTGCTTAGAACACATACATCTCCCGTACAAATAAGAACTATGATGACAACAAAACCACCTATTAAAATGGTTTCTGCCGGTAGAACATTTAGGTTTGATGAAGTTGATGATACACATTCACCAATGTTTCATCAAATAGAGGGACTTGTTGTAGATGAAAATATTAATATGAGTAATTTAATAGACACTTTAAATACATTCATAAAAGAATTTTTTGGAGAAGATATGAAAACACGTTACAGACCTCACTATTTTCCATTTACAGAACCAAGTGCAGAAGTTGATGTATCTTGTTTTAACTGTAAAGGAAAAGGATGTGAAATTTGTAACGGAACCGGATGGAGTATGGAACTTTTAGGTTGTGGAATGGTACATCCAAATGTTTTGGAAGCATGCGGAATTGACTCGAAAAAATATTCAGGTTTTGCGTTTGGAATGGGTATAGACAGAATTACTATGGTTAAACATAAAATCAATAACATTAGATTATTATATGACAATGATAAAAGATTTTTAGAACAATTTTAAGGAGGAAATTTTATGTTGTTACCAATTAGCTGGTCAAAAGAATATATTGATATAGATAAAGATATAATGGAAATTTGTGATAAAGTTACATTGACTGGTTCACATGTAGAATCTATAAATAAATTAGGATTAGATCTTAATAATATAGTAGTAGGAAAAATTTTAGAAATTTATAGACATGAAAATTCAAAAAAATTGTGGATAACAAAGGTTGATGTAGGAACCGAAATTTTACAGATAGTAACAGGAGCACAAAATTTACAAAATGGAGATTATGTACCTGTTGCGAAAATAAATTCTACACTTTCTGACGGAACCGTAATTAAAGAAACAAAACTTGTTGGAGAAATTTCTCAAGGAATGTTTTGCAGTTATAAGGAACTTGGATATGAAGATTCTGTAATTCCTAAAGAATATAAAGATGGAGTATTAAGAATTTTTGATGAAAATATTATCTTAGGTACAGATATAAGAGAAATTCTAGGACTTAATGATACAGTTGTTGAATTTGAGATTACTCCTAATAGACCGGATTGCTTATCAATAATTGGAATGTCCAGAGAAATAGCGGCAAGTTTTAATACTTATATTGAATATCCTAAAAAATTATCTTTGAGTGAAATTAAAAATAAAAGTAATATAGATGTTAATTTAATTTCAAATAATTGTAAAAGGTACTCATTAGCAGTATTAAAAAATATAAAAATTTCTGAAAGTAAAAGAAAAATTCAAAATTATCTCTTAAATGCAGGAATAAGACCGATAAATAACATTGTAGATTTGACTAATTTTTTGCTTTTAGAATATGGTCAACCTCTACATGCTTTTGATTTAGATAAACTAGAAGGAAATAGTATTACTGTTAGAAATGCGATTGACGGAGAAAAAGTTATAACTTTAGATGGAGTAGAAAGAGTTTTGTCAAGTGAAGATACTTTAATATGTGATGCAGTAAAACCAATTGCAATTGCCGGAGTAATGGGGCTTAAAAATTCAGAGGTGGATGAAAATACAAAAAATGTTCTTTTAGAATCTGCATTTTTTACAAAAAAATCAATTAAAGCAACTTCAAAAAGACTTGGACTTAAAACTGAAGCATCAATAAGATATGAAAAAGGATTAACTCCACATTATACATTGGAAATAATTGCAAGATTTTTATATTTGGCAAAAGAAAGTATGGAATTAGATATAGATTCGATTTTTGATAATATTTCAGAAAAAGAAGAAAATTCGATTTTAATTGAATTTAATACAAATTTAATTGAAAGACTTTTAGGTTTGAAATTATCTAACGAAGAAATTTGTAAATATTTAAGTTATTTAGAAATTAATACTCAAAAATTAAATGATAGCTTGATATTATGTAAAATTCCAAACTTTAGAACTGATTTATCAATTCCTGAAGATATTGTTGAAGAAGTTGGAAGATTATACGGATTTTCAAATCTTTTGCCTAAACCTATATTAGCTCCTAATACTATTGGAAGAAAAAGTAAAAATAGAGCATTTGAAGACAAAGTAAAATCAATTTTAGTAGGATTAGGTTTGTATGAAATAACTACATATTCATTTATTGGTGGAAATATAATAAATAAATCAAAAATGGATGTTGAAAATACTGTTAAAATTTTAAATCCACTTGGAGAAGAATTTAGCATAATGAGAAAATCTCTTATTCCTAATGTGATAGATGTTTTGGCTAAAAATCTTAACTATAAAAATGAGGATATGTTAGTCTATGAACTTGGAAATACATTTTTGTCATTACAAGGTGAAAAAATACCAAAAGAAACTAAAAAATTAGTAATAGGTTCTTATGGAAAATACGAATTTTATTATCTTAAGGATATAGTTGTTAATTTATTAAAAATCTTAAATGTGACTGACTATGAGTTTAAAAGAAATATAAATATAGATTATTTTCATCCCGGAGTGTGTGCTGATTTATTTATCAGTGGCGAAAAAATTGGAGAGATGGGGCAAATTTCTTATGAAGTTTGTAAGAATTTTTCAATAAAGAAAAATATATATGTATGTGAACTTAATATTGAAAAATTATTTAATTATTTTAATCCTACCACAATATATAAACCTTTAATAAAGTATCCTGCGGTAAGAAGAGATTTATCGTTAGTTGTTGATAAAGAAATTGATAGTGGAGATATTGAAAAAATATTTAAATCACATTCTAATAACTTATTGAAAAATATTGAATTATTTGATGTTTATGTTGGGGAACAGGTTGAAGAAGGTAAAAAGTCTATGGCATATAAATTAACATTTCAATCTGAATATAAAACATTGGTTGATGATGATATCAATGAAATAATTAATGATATGTTATCTGATTTATCTAAAAAGTTAGGAGCATACTTAAGAGCTTAATAGGAGAAATATTATGCAAAATAAAGTAAAAATTAATATTGCCGGAACAAACTACACTATAATAGGTGAAAAATCTAAAGAGGAAGTCGAAAAGATAGCATTGTTTGTCGATGATGAAATAAAAAAAATAACTTCTCAAAATTATAGATTAACGCCTACTATGGTTGCAACATTAGTTGCACTTAATATCTCAAGTGATTATTTTGATTTAAAAGATGAACTTTCGATGTTTGAACAGGATAGTGAATATCCGGTAAAAAAACAAGAAGAACTGATAAAAATCAATGAGAATCTTGAAGTTGAAAAAAATAAATTAGAAAATAAATTTAAAGAATTAGAAAGCAAAAATGATATTTTAATTCAAACTATATCTGATTTAGAAAAAAGATACCAACATTTAGAAAAATTATATCATAATAATTTCAATGAGTTGAAATCTAAAAATGATTCTATTATTAAACTTCAAAAAGAAATAATAATGTTAAAAGATGAATATATAAAGAAAATTATTAAAAAAGAGGACAAATAATAATGCAAAAAAAAGTGTTAAAAACTTTAGAATTTGATAAAGTTTTAGATTTGTTATTGAATTGTACTCAAAGTCTTATTGGAAAAAAATATGCATTGGCAGCAGAAATATCTTCTGATATTTCTGTTGTTCAAAATTTGATAGATGAAACAGATGAAGCATATCAATTTATAGTGAAAAAAAGTTTACCGGCTATTTCCAATATAAATGATTTAGAGGAGGATTTTAGACTTTTGGAACGTGGTCGTTTTTTTACTCCTCGTAAACTTTTAGAAATTTTTAAAATTTTAAATTCTACAAGATATTTGAAAAGCCTTATTTCAGAAGATGAGTCAGAAAATTATAAGAACATTTATTCTTATTTATCATTGCTTATTCCTGATGTATCATTAGAAAAAGACATTGAAATTTCAATTATTTCAGAGGACGAAATTTCTGATGATGCAAGTGTTGAACTTAAAAAAATCAGGCGTATGATAAAATCAAAAAATGATATGATTAGAGATAAACTTAATCAAATAATTTCAACTTCCGATAAATTAATGGATAACATATATACTTTAAGAGACGGAAGATATGTTGTACCTGTTAGAGCAGAATTTAAAAATTCTTTTAAGGGAATCGTTCATGATCAATCCGCTTCCGGACAGACAGTTTTTATTGAGCCTATGTTTATCGTAGACCTAAATAATGACTTAAAAAGATTAGAAATTGATGAAGAAGAAGAAATAGAAAGAATTTTAATTGAATTTTCCAACAGAATTTTGAATAATCTACCCGCAATAAAATCAAATACTAATATAATTGCAAAATTAGATTTTATTTTTTCAAGAGGAAAATTGGCCATAGAAATGGATGCCAATAAACCAATTATAAATAATGGTGGTTGCATTAATCTGAAATCTGCACGTCATCCTTTGATTGATAAAGAAAAAGTTGTACCTATAGATATTTCACTTGGAGATACTTTTAATACTTTGGTAATCACAGGACCAAATACAGGTGGAAAAACCGTTACATTGAAAACAGTTGGACTTTTAACTTTAATGGTTCAATTTGGGCTTTTAATTCCCTGTTACGAAAACTCGACTATTGCAATTTTTGATGAAATATTTGCTGATATCGGTGATGAACAAAGTATTGAGCAATCACTTAGTACATTTTCTTCTCATATGAAAAATATAATTGACATAATAAATAACGCAACAAATAACTCATTATTATTATTTGATGAACTTGGTTCAGGAACAGATCCGGAAGAAGGGTCAGGTTTATCTATTTCTATTTTAAATTACTTTTTAGAAAAAAATATAAGAACTATTGCAACTACACATTACAGTCAGCTAAAAATGTATGCAATGTCAACTGAAAATGTTCAAAATGCGGCTGTTGAATTTGATGTAGAAAAATTGGAACCAACTTATAAATTAATAATAGGTGTTTCCGGGAAATCAAATGCTTTTGAAATTTCTAAAAAACTTGGCTTAGATGAAAAATTTATTTTAAATGCAAAAAAATTTATATCCAAAGATGATATTTCTTTTGATAAATTAGTAAGTAATGTTGACAATAAACGTAGAGAGTATGAAAATTTATTAATTGAAAATAAAAAAATTCAAGAATATAACGAAAAAATAAAAAAAGAGTATGAAGAAAAAATTCAAAAATTTAATCAGCAAAAAGAAAAGAAAATAAAAAAATTACAAGAATATATTGAAAATTCTATGTATGAAACTGAAAAATTTTGTAAAGATGCAATAAAAGATATTAATAAAGCTAAATCTAAACAAGAATCTATAAAATTAAGAAATGTTGCTGATGAAATTTTAAAGAAAAATGATAAATTAGATAAATTAAAGAAGCTAAAAAAAGTAAATAATTTAAATTATTTTACCGAACCGTTGATACTTGGTGAAGAAGTAAAAGTTTTAAGTTTAAATGAAAACGGATATGTTCAAACTTTACCTGATAAAAATGGAAATTTACAAATTAAAATAGGTATTTTAAAGATAAACTCTAATATTAATGATATAATTAGAATTGAAAAAATAGTTGATAATTCCGGTGAAAAAACTAAAAATACAACTTTAAAATTCATTAAGTCAAATAAGATGTATGATATGAAAATTGATGTTAGAGGATACAATACTGAAGATGCAATTTATGAAATAGATAAATTTTTAGATGATTCATTTATTGCAAATTTAGGAGAAGTAACTATAATTCATGGTAAAGGAACAGGAATTTTAAGAAATAATATAACTGAATTTCTTAGAACGCATAGGTTAGTAAAATCTTTTAGCTTTGGAAAGTATAATGAAGGTGGCGATGGTGCTACTGTTGTAAAATTAAAATAGGAGTAAATTATGATAAATTTTAAAGATATTGTAATAAAATGTATTTATGATTTGGAAATAGGTTTGAGTGAATACGAAATTAAAGAATTGATAGAGATTCCACCGAATTCTGAAATGGGAGATTTTTCTTTTCCATGTTTCAAATTATCAAAAGTTTTAAGAAAAGCACCAAATATTATTTCAAATGAATTAGTGAATAAAATTGATGTTTCGAATTCTGTATTTTCAAAAGTTGTAAGTGTTGGTCCATATATAAATTTTTATGTTAAAAATGAGGAATTTATAAATACAGTTTTAACAGAAATACTTGAAAAAGATTATAAATTTTGTTCTTCTGATAAAAATATGGACAAAACAATAGTAATTGACTATTCGTCTACAAATATTGCAAAGCCATTTCATATAGGACATATAAGAAGTACATTAATAGGAAATTCAATTAAAAATATTTATAAATTTTTGGGTTACAATACAATAGGTGTTAATCATTTAGGAGATTATGGAACACAATTTGGAAAGATAATTGCTGCTTATAAATTATGGGGGAATTATGATAAAATAAATTCAGACCCTATAAATCAACTTTTGAAATTATATGTAGATTATAATAATTTATGTAAAACTGATGAAAAAATGCTTGATATTGCAAGAGATTATTTTAATAAACTTGAAAATGGCGATGAGGAATGTGTTAGACTTTGGAATTGGTTCAAAGATATAAGTTTAATGGAATTTCAAAAAGTTTACGAAAAGCTTAAAGTTGAATTTGATTCTTATCGTGGAGAGGCTTATCATTCACAATTTATTGATGATGTTGTAAAAGAATTGGAAGAAAAAAATTTATTAACTGAAAGTGATGGTTGTAAAATTGTAAATTTAGATAAATATGATTTACCTCCTGCATTGATTTTGAAAAGTAACTCTTCAAGTACTTATATAACAAGAGATATTGCAACTGCAATTACAAGAATGAAAGATTACTCTTTTGATAAAAATATTTATGTTGTTGCAATACAGCAAAAATTACATTTTCAACAATTAATAGCGATTTTACAAGAAATGGGTTATGAATGGGCAAAAGACTGTATACATGTTTCTTTTGGAATGGTAAGTGTTAAAGATGATGTTTTAGGAACATCAGCTAAACTTAGCACAAGAGAAGGAAATGTTATATTTTTAAATGATGTTTTAGAAAAGAGCGTAGAAAGAACTTTAGAAATAATTAATGAAAGAAATCCTATGCTTGAGAATAAGGAAGATGTAGCAAAAAAAGTTGGTATAGGAGCAGTAATTTTTAACGAGTTATTTAATACAAGAATAAAAGACTATGCTTTTGATTGGAACAATGTACTAAATTTTGATGGTGAAACAGGTCCTTATGTTCAATATTCAGTAGCAAGAGCAAATAGCATAATTTCTAAAAATGATTTGGATAGTATTTTGAAAAGTGTTGATAAAACAAAATTATATTTATATAAAGCAAATGATGATGAAATAAGTCTTATAAAAGCTATGTACAAATTAAATGACATATTGATGGAAGCTGCAAATAAATATGAGCCTTCCATTCTTACAAGATATATCACAGAAATCGCAAAATTATTTAATAAATTTTATAATTCTTCTCCTATCAATAATCAAGAAGAAACAATTAAAAAATTTAGATTAATATTAACATATTGTGTTAAAATTACAATGGAAATAGGGCTTAATATACTGGGAATAGAAACTCCTGAAAAAATGTAGGTGAATATGGATAATTTATATGAATATTTTTCGAAATTTTCTGAAAAAGTAAATTTTCTGACTGTAAAAAATATAAATTTGAATTCTGTAAAATATGAAAATGTTGACTTTCCAATATATTCTAATATTTTGATAGATAATGTAAAAAAAAATCAATTTTCTGAAAGCATTTCTACAAGTTTTTTCATTGAAGGTATTTTGCTTTTAAACGGAATAGATTCAAATTTTAAAAATTTAAATTTATTAAATAAATTTTTGTTAGATTGGAATAATGATATTCTTGAATTTGTAAAATCAAAGTTAAACTTTACAAATTTTAGTTTTGATACTTTGATATATAATCAACTTTTGATAAGAGGCGCTTTTAACTTAGGAGTAAAAGACGATTTTTTGAAAAAGTTGTACATAAGAAATCTTATATTTATCTTGGATTATGACAGTGAAGAATTTTATAATATCATTATGAATGAAATAAAATTAGAATTATCTTATTTATTAAAATCCAATGATACTGACTTTATGGTTAATATGCTATATGGAGATTTAAATGTAAAAGAAAAATTTTATATAAAAGCGGATCTATTTTACAAAAAAGCTTTAAAATATTCAAATAATATTGAAATTAACAAACTTTTAAATTCTAAATTAAATGAAATTTATGTAAAAGTTGAAATAGAAAAATTATTACAACTCATTGAAAAGTTTAGATATGAAGAAGCTTATGAAATTTTGTTTGAAATCAGAGAGTTTGATTTGGATGCGGAAGACAGTTATTGGGTAGCATATTGTTATAATAAGTTAAATGAAGATGAAAATGCAATATTTTATTATGAAAAAGCATTAATTTTAAATGCTGATTATCTAAATATATATTTAGATTTAGGACTATTGTACTATAAAATAGGAAATATCAAAAATTCTTTAAACATATTTGAAAAAGGACTTAAAATTTATACTGATGACGAAAAATTACTCTTTAATAAAATAATTATTGAATTAAAATTAGAAAAATTTGATGATGCAAAAAAAGATATTGAAAAAATTTTAATGTATGAGGATTTAGATAATACAATTTTAAATGACGTACTATATTTGAAAAATTTATATGAAGAAAAATTAAGCAAATAAAAAAGAACCGATCGGTTCTTTTTTATTACATAAAATCAAGTGGAGTTTTTTCACAAGATATTGAAAGTATTATTCCAATAGATATTAAATTTATTAACTGGAATGTTCCTCCATAACTCAAAAATGGTAACGGAATTCCGGTAATAGGCATCAAACCTATTGTCATTCCAATATTTTCAAATATGTGTGCTAAAAACATTGCAGCAATTCCGATAATCATAAGTTGATTAAATACACTTGTAACTTTTTTTGATAATTTTATAAATCTATACAAAATTACAGAATACAATATTATAAGAGCAGTACCGCCAACAAAACCCATTTCCTCAACAAATACAGGAAAAATATAGTCTGTTTGCTTTTCGGGTATAAAATTAAATTGGTTTTGAGGACCTTTAAATAGACCTCGTCCTAAAAATTTTCCAGACCCTGCAGCGATTTTCCCTTGAACTGCTTGATATCCCGTATTTGAGATATCTCTTTCTGGATATAAAAAATTTAAAATTCTATTTTTTCTAAATTCTGATAAACTCATATAAAAGAAAGGTAAACTAAAAATTGTCGCAAACATTGTGTAAACAATTAATTTTAAATTTATTCCTGCAACAAAAAGCATTGCAAGTATTATACAAGCAAATACAAAACCTGTACCCCAATCAGGCTCTTTCAATATTAATGCCACAGGTAAAAATGCAAAAATCAATATTCCTATTAAAACTTTAGGTTCATTTATTCTCTTTTGATATTTTTCTAAAACAGTTGCTAAACATATAATCATTCCTAATTTTACAATTTCAGAAGGTTGGAATGAAATCGGACCGAATTTTATCCAACTTCTTGCACCCATTGAATCACCGGTTCCGATTATAAGAACTAAAATTAAAAGTAAATTTGAGAAAATATAAATGGGTATATAAAGTTTCTTAAATATTTTTATGTCAAGAATTATAAGTATAAACATCATTATAAATCCCAAAATAGTTGCAATTATTTGTGGTAGCATAAAATTTCTTTTAAAACTTAAAGTTGCACTATATAAATTAACCAAACCTATTGAAATTATTATTAACAGAGAAATCAATATAATAAAATCAATTTTAGATAAATTTTTATTTTTTAAAAACATTCAATCACCTCAAGAGATATTATATATTATAAATAAAAAAAAATAAAGTTATTTTTAAAAAACACTTTTGAAAATTTGTTAAAAACAACAATTATTATGAGTATTTATGTTGAAAATGACAAGTGTTTGTGTTATAATTCATAGTGAATATATTTAGTTAGTATTGGAGAAATTATGCGAATAATATCTGGTAAAAAAAAGGGGTTAAACTTGTTTTCTCCTTACGATTATAAAGTCAGACCTACAACTGATAAAGTTAAGGAATCTATATTTAATTCCTTAAATGAAATAAATGAAAATTCAGTTGTTTTGGATTTGTTTTCAGGCAGTGGTGCTATGGGAATTGAATTTTTAAGTAGGGGAGCCAAACTTGTATATTTTTGTGATTTTTCTAAAAAAAGTTTAGAAATTACACTTAAAAATCTTGAAAAATCTTCTTTTTTAGATAATTCTGTGATATTAAATATGGATTACTTAGATGCGTTAAAATATTTTTTTGAGAAGAAAATTAAGTTTGATTATGTATTTTTAGATCCACCTTATGATGGAGAATTTAGTTTCAGATCACTTGATTTTATTTTTTCTAATGACATATTAAATTCTAATGGAATAATAATATTAGAAACGGATAAGGATATTGATGTAAAAAATTTTAATGTGATAAAAGAAAAAAAATATGGAAGAACTAAGGTATTATTTTTAGAAAGGAATTTTTAATCAATGAAAGTAATTTTCCCTGGAAGTTTTGATCCGATAACTAACGGGCATATTGATATAATTTTAAGGTCATTGAAGATTTTTGATACTGTTGAGGTACTTGTTTTAAATAATTTTAATAAAAATACAACATTTTCTATCGAAGAGAGAGAAGATATTATTTCAAAAGTTTTTATTAATAATAAAAAAATTAAAGTTTGTTCATATAATGGTCTTTTGTACGATTATATAAATAAAGAAAAAGTTGATTTTATTATTAGAGGTATTAGAAATACAATCGATTATGAAAATGAAAAAATAAATGCAAGTGTAAATAGAGAGCATTCTAATGTAGAAACACTTTTAATGTTTTCTGATGACTTGAAATACTGTGTAAGTTCAAGTTTAGTAAAAGAATTATATTTTAATGGTGCTGATGTATCAAAATATGTCGATAATATTGTTTTAGATGAATTAAATAAAAAATTTAGGAGGAATGAATAATGGAAATTTTAGAATTAATTGACAGAATTGAAGATTTAGTGGAAGAAAGTTCAAGTTTACCTTTTTCTAAGAAAGTTATGGTAGATTCAGAAGCACTATTTTTTATATTGAAAGAGATGAGAGAAAGTATTCCGGAAGAAATAAAGCAAGCAGAATGGATTCAAGAAGAAAAAGATAGAATTTTAAATGATGCAACTAAAGATGCAAATCAAATTCTTGAACAAGCTAATTCTGAAGCATTGAGAATAAAAGCGGATGCTGAGTTAAAATTTGAAAAATTAATTTCAGAAAGTGATGTAACACTCCATGCTGAAAATAGAGCAAATGAAATTTTAATGAAGGCAGAACAAAATGCAAAAACAATAAGAATCCAAACAAATACTTATGTTGATGATGTTTTATCTAAAACACAAGAAAAGTTAAGAGATCTTATTACTATGTTAGATAATAATAGAAGTGAATTAAGAAAATAGTGGAGAAATAATGGAAAAAGTTACAGATATATTACTTGTTGATGAGTCTTTTATATCAGATCTTTTTGGCGTTTTAGACAGTAATGTAAATATTATATCTAAAGAATTTAATGTTGATATAAAGTGTACGAATGAGGGATTATCTATTTACGGGAACAAAGATTCTGTAGAATCTTGTGTAAAAGTTTTGGAGTTACTTATATCTGATAAAAGTAATAATATTTCATTTGATTTACAACGAATAAATTATATAATTGAAAAAGTTAAAACCGAAAATTTAGATAATTTGGCTAATTATTTAGATTATACTATTTGTTTGAATGCGAAATTAAAACCAATAAAACCGAAAACTTTAGGTCAAAGAGATTATGTTAAATCTATTGAAAATAATGTTGTAACTTTTGGTATCGGTCCTGCCGGAACAGGAAAAACTTTTTTGGCAATTGCTATGGCTACAAAAGCATTAAAGACTAATAGCGTTTCAAAAATTATTCTGACAAGGCCGGCTGTAGAAGCGGGTGAAAATTTAGGCTTTTTACCGGGCGATTTACAAGAAAAAATAGATCCTTATCTCAGACCGCTTTATGATGCACTTTATAATATTTTGGGATATGAGAATTTTTTGAGACTCAAGGAAAAAGGAATTATAGAAGTAGCACCACTTGCATATATGAGGGGGCGTACTTTAGATAATGCTTTTATTATTCTTGATGAGGCACAAAATGCTACAAATGAGCAAATGAAGATGTTTTTGACAAGAATAGGATTTGATTCTAAAGCTGTTGTAACAGGTGATATTACGCAAATAGATTTGAACAAAAGAAAAAATTCAGGACTAGTATCTGTAAATAAAATTTTAAAAGGAATTAATGGCATTTCTTTTAATTATTTTGATAGTTCAGATGTTGTTCGTCATAGTATTGTAATGAAAATAATTGAAGCATATACAAAATATGATGAAGAAATTGAAAGGAAAAAAAGGTAGATGAATATTTTTTTTGATGACAGACAAAAGGAATGTATTATAAGCGATTCTCTAAAGAAAGAAATAGAAAATTGTATTAAAGTTTCTTTGGAAGTGGAAGAAAAGCTTGAGGATAATATTGAAATTTCTGTTTCATTTGTTACAAATTTAGAAATAAGAGAAATAAATAAAAACTTTAGAAATATAGATAGAGTTACAGATGTTCTTTCATTTCCGGTAGAATTTGAATTTAGTGAAAAAGGAATGCCTTTAGTATTGGGGGATATTGTAATTTCTACTGAAACGGCAACACAGCAAGCAAAGGAATTTGGACACAGTTTTGAAAGGGAAATACTTTATTTAGTTTGTCATTCAATGTTTCATTTACTCGGATATGATCACATCATCGAAGAAGATAGACAAATTATGAGACAAAAAGAAAAAGAAACTATGAAAAAATTGGGGATTTTTAAGAATGAAGAAAAATTCTGATTTTTTTGAAAGTTTAAAATGTGCAATTAATGGTATAGTTTTGATTTTAAAGTCTGAACGAAATTTTAAAATTGATTTTTTTGTTTTTATTTTTGTAATAATTTTATCATATCTTTTTAAGGTAAGTATGTCAGAATTTTATATTTTGTTAACTATGTGTTGCATAGTTATGAGTTTTGAAATTTTAAATACTGTAATTGAAAGAATTTTAGATTATATTTCTATTGAATATAGTGAGAATATAAGAACGATTAAAGATATGGCTGCGGGGTTAGTTTTGATTACTGCTTTTTTTGCTTTTATCATTGGGTTGTTTATTTTTGTTCCAAAGATTTTAAAATTTATAGGAGAGTTTTGATGGAAGAAAATAAAAAATTAATATCAGTGGCTTTAGATAGTCAAAAAAAGGCTTATGTTCCTTATTCCGGTTTCAAAGTCGGTGCTGCTGTTTTAACAGAATGCGGAGAAATTTATGGAGGGTGTAATATTGAAAACGCATCTTATACTCCTACCATTTGTGCTGAAAGAGTAGCAATTTTTAAAGCTATTTTTGATGGCTGTAAAAAAATAAAAAAAATTGCAGTCGTAGGTAAAGAAAATGAGTTTACATACCCATGTGGAGTTTGTAGACAAGTAATAAGAGAATTTTGTACCGAAGATTGTGAGTTAATAATTATAAAAAACGAAACTGAATTTAAAATTTTAAAATTCAGTGAAATATTACCATACAGTTTTGGTCCAGAGGATTTGTAATTATGGATAATTTTAGATCTGGTTTCGTTACTATAGTCGGTCGTTCTAATGTTGGAAAATCCACTTTGTTAAATAGAATTATCGGTGAAAAAATATCAATTATTTCAAATAAACCTCAGACTACACGATTTAATTTAAAGCTTATTTATAATTCATTAGATTCACAAATAATTTTTTTAGATACTCCCGGAATTCAAAAGCCTAAAAATAAACTCGGAGAATTTATGTTAAAACAAGCCGTGGACTCAATAAAAGGTGTTGATTTAGTTTTGTATATGGTTGATTCGAATTCTGAACTTGGTGAATTAGACAATTTTACTATTGAAACTTTAAGTAAAATAAACCTACCAAAGATTTGTATAATAAATAAAGTCGACAAAATAAGTGATGTTGACATTGAACATTTAATTTCAGTGTATAAAAATAAGCATATGTTTGATAAAATTATACCAATATCCGCAATTAATGGTTCAAATGTTTATAATCTTATACACGAAATAAAAATGTTTTTACCATATGGACCGAAATATTACTCTGATGATATGATTACTGATCAAACTGAAAGAGAAATAGTTGCAGAAATTATAAGAGAAAAGGCGCTTAATAACTTAAGAGATGAAATTCCTCATGGTATAAATGTTATAATTGAAACATTTTCTGTCAGGAAAGATAAGCCTATTATAGATATTGAGGCTACAATATGTGTTGAACGCAAATCACATAAAGGTATGGTTATTGGTAAAAACGGAGATATGATTCTAAAAATTGGTAAACATTCAAGAATTGATATCGAGAAATTTTTAGACTCAAAAGTAAATTTAAAACTATTTGTAAAGATTGATGATGATTGGAGAAATAAATCATTTAAGGTGAAAGAATTTGGATATTTCAAAAAATAATATTTTTATATTAAACGGTTATATTGTTTCGTCGTTTAATTACCTAAACAAAGGAAAAATATACAAAATATATACTGACAATTTAGGGTTAATTTCGATATATAGTAAAGATATGGATTTTTATTTGTCTAATTTTTCAGAATATAATTTTACTTTAACTAAGGGAAGGGAATTTTTTTACTTAAAAGAATATGATTTATTGAAGTATAATCATCATAATAGTAAGAAATATTTTCTTTTTTTGAATATTATCAGCGAAATAATTTTAAAAACTATGCTTTTTGAGATGGAAAATTTTGCTATTTATTCACTTATTTCGGAAATTTTAAATTTATATTCTGATGAAAATTATATAGATGTTCTTATATATTTTGTTTTTAATTACTTGTCACTTAGCGGTTACTACATTACATTTGACAATTTAAACAATAAAAAATACTATTTTGACATTGAACAGTTGGAGGTAAACAGTTATTCAAATTATTTTTACAAAAATAGATTTCAATATGATTTAACTGATGAAGAGGTTAAACTTTTAAAGTCTTTGTACTATAATGAAATTAAATTTGAAGGTAAAAGTACAAATATTAATAATAGATTATTTGGAATTTTGATTAATGCTTTATGTATTAATTTTGGAGTAAGTAAATTTAATACATTTAATTTATTTAGTTAAGGTGAGAAAATGGCATATATAAAAAAAGAAAAAATTGAAGAAATAAAGTCAAAAGCAGATATTGTATCTGTTGCAAGCGACTATATTTCTGTAAAAAAAAGTGGAAGATATTATATAGCTAATTGTCCATTTCATAATGAGAAAACACCTTCTTTTTTTCTTTATCCTGAAACTAATACATTTCATTGCTTTGGGTGTGGAAAACATGGTGACAGCATTTCTTTTGTAATGGAAATGGAATCATCTGACTATGTTGATACAATAAAACAATTAGCTAAAAAATTTAATGTTGAACTTGAATATGATACTAACAAAAATGTACCGAAAGTAAGCTATGATAAATATTACTTTGTAAATGATTTTGTTGCCAAGTTTTATTACAGAAATATGATGGAAAGCCAAATTCCTAAGCAGTATCTGTTGAAAAGAGGTATTAACCAGAAATCTATAAACACTTTTTTGATAGGATATGCAGGCAGTGAATGGAAAGCATTATACAACAAATTACTTAATAGTAATATTGATTTATCTATTGCTGAAGAGTTAGGACTTATAATAAAAACTAAAAGCGGAGAATATGTTGACAGATTTAGAGATAGGATAATTTTTCCAATATTAAATAAAAATAAACAAATAATCGGATTCGGCGGAAGAACTATTGTAAATGATAAAGCTAAATACTTAAATTCTCCTGAAAGTGTAATTTTTAAAAAAGGAGATAATTTATATTCTATTGACAAATTCGCTGAAAATAATTTAAGAGATAAAATTCTGATTGTTGAAGGCTATATGGATGTAATATCTCTATATCAAAATGGTATTAATTTTGCTGTTGCAGGACTTGGTACAGCATTTACTGAAAATCAGGCAAGACTTGCAAAAAAATTTTCAAGAGGTAACGTATATTTATGTTATGACAGCGATAATGCCGGAATTAATGCAACCAACAAAACTGCCGGTATATTAAAAGAAATATCTGTTAATCCTAATATTTTATTGTTACCGAACAATTTAGATCCGGATGATTATATACGTACTTACGGATTAACATCTTTTAATAATTTACTTGAAAATGCAATAGATATAAACGAGTTTAATTATACTAATTTAAAAAATTCAAAATTAAATAATGAATCATTAGTAGAAAAAAATATATTAAATGAAAAAATTTTAGAATTTTTATCAAAAATTGAAACAAATATTTTATCTGATTTATATATAAATAAAATTTCAAATGAGTTTGGAATTGATAAAAACTCATTGAAAGAAGATTTGGCAAAATTTGATAAAAATTCAATAGAAAAAGAGGAAAATCATTCAACTAATAATATTAATTACATTAGTAATACCGTTAGTTCTATGACTAATAATGATAAAAAACTTTTGATTATGGGTATTATTCTATTAATGAAAGGAAATAAAGAATTATTAAATTTTTTAAATGAAATGAAAACTCTATGCAAAGGGAATATTATTGAGTCTATTTTGGAATTTATTTCTGAAAATACTCGTAATAATATTGTAACAATACCAACAATGTTGATTGATAAATTTAAATTTGATAGGGAAAAATTAAAAATTGTAGAGTACATTATTGGAGCCTATAAAGAAAATTTAGTGTTTTCAACAAATGATTATATTAAGTTATTAAAAATATCTTTAATTCAATTTAATATAAGGATTGTTACTAATAACATAGAACATTTAAAAAGAATGGACAATAAAGACGAAAATGTAGTTTCTAATTTAAATTTTAATATAGAAAAATTAATGGAACTAAATAAAAGTCTTAAAAATGCGCAGAAAGGGGTTTATTATGAATAATAAACTTAATGATATTGAATATGATGAGGTTAAAATTTTAATAATTGAAGAACTTACAAGATATGCTAATGATAATAATGGTATAGTAAATAATAAATACCTTGAGTCTTTAGATTTATTTAATTTGATTGATATTGATGATATCGAGGAAATAAAAAATAAACTTTTAGAAAATCAAATTGAATTTATTGATGAAAGTGAAGATATTGAAGATCTTGATATTGATGATGATTTAATTGATTTAGATGATGATAAAGAAGATATAGAAGAAGAAATAAAGTTAGATGATTTTTCTGATTTAAAAGGATTCAATATTGACGACCCTGTAAAAATGTATTTAAAAGAAATTGGGAAAATTCCACTTTTAAGTGCTGAAGAAGAAAGAATTTTAGCTGAAGAAATGGAAGCAGGCAGTATAAGGGCAAAAAAGAAATTAGCTGAAACTAATTTAAGACTTGTAGTTAGTATAGCAAAAAGATACGTCGGAAGAGGTATGCAATTTTTAGACCTCATTCAAGAAGGTAATATGGGACTTATGAAAGCTGTTGAAAAGTTTGATTTCAGAAGGGGATTTAAATTCAGTACTTATGCAACATGGTGGATTAGGCAAGCAATCACAAGATCAATTGCCGATCAAGCAAGAACTATAAGAATTCCGGTTCATATGGTAGAAACTATAAATAAATTAGTTAGGATTGAAAGACAATTAGTACAAGAATTTGGACGAGAACCGACTAATGAAGAAATCTCAGAACATATGGGAATTGAAGTTGAAAAAGTAAATGAAATCAGAAAGATAGCTCAAGAGCCTGTTAGTCTTGAAACTCCAATAGGTGAAGAAGACGATAGTCATTTAGGAGATTTTATTGAAGATGAAACGGCAGTTGCTCCTGATGATGCTGCAAATTTTACAATGTTAAAAGAACAATTAAATACTGTTTTAAATACACTTTCTGAACGTGAAAAGAAAGTTTTAGAGCTTAGATTTGGATTAAATGACGGAACTCCGAGAACTTTGGAAGAAGTAGGAAAAGAGTTTGAGGTTACACGTGAAAGAATAAGACAGATTGAAGCTAAAGCTCTCAGAAAATTAAAACATCCAAGTAGAAGTCAAAAACTAAAAGATTTTTTGGAATAAATTATGATTAGTCTTAGATTAAAAAAAATTTGTGATTTAGTAGATAATAACTCTGTTGTTGCTGATATTGGAACTGATCATGGGATAATTCCGGTTTATCTTTCAAAAGAAAAAGTTTCTAAAAAAATAATTGCAACGGATATTAGCAAAAATTCTTTAGAAAAACTTAATAAAAAACTATTATTTGATAAAACTCTTAATAACATTGAAACTCGAGTTTCAGATGGACTTGATTCGTTTAAAGAATTTGAAATTGATACTATCATTATTTCCGGAATGGGCGGAGTACTGATAAGAGATATTTTGCTTTCTAATTTAAATATTGCAAAAAGTGCAAATTATTTAATATTAAGTCCAAATAATTCATTAGATATTTTAAGAAAATTTCTTTTGGAAAACTCTTTTACTATTGAAAATGAATCAGATGTTTTTGAAAATAATAAATATTACCAAATATTGAAAGTTAAAGTAGGAAAAGAATTATATAAATATGATTATGAATATATTTATGGAAAATTATTGATAAAAAACAAATCTGAAAATTTAAAATTATTTTTAAAAAATGAATTAAAAAAGTATAACTTAATATTAGATAAAATAGATAAAAATACATCTGAGCAAAGTTATCTAAAAATTGAAGATAAAATTTGTGTAATAAGGAGTATTTTGAATGAGTTTTAAATTAAAAGAACTTTTAACCTTACTTAATGAAGAATATAAATTTGATTTACAAGAAAATTGGGACAATTCCGGTATTCAATTTGGAAATTTAGATGATACTATTTCAGGAATATTGGTAGTTATGGATATTACGAATGAAAGTATTTTGTTTGCAAAAGAAAAAAATATTAATTGTATTTTATCCCATCATCCATTATTTTTTGAAAAAATAAAAAATATAACTGTTGATTCTCCCAATTACAAAAAGTTGAAATTACTATTTGATAATAATATTAATGTTATTTCTGTACATACTCCGTTAGATTTAAATTTTAATGGTATAAGTAAAGGATTATCTAATTTATGTAATATAGAAAATGAAAGTTTTTTTATATCCGTTAAAGATAATTATGGTTATGGTATTGTCGGAAATGTTTCAAGTTTAAAAATGACTGAGTTTTTAAACTGTTTACATAAACATTTTTCAAAAATAATATATTATGGAGATGGCAATAAAATTATTAATAAAGTAGCAGTTTTGGGAGGTTCCGGAGCATTTGGAATTGAAGAAGCGCTTTTACAAGGTTGCGATTTATACATTAGTTCGGATTTTAAATATCACGATGTTCAAAAGGCGATTGAAAATGGATTGAATCTTATTGATTTAGGTCATTATGAATCTGAATTTGTAGGGCTTAATAATTTTAAGATTTATTTAGAGAAGTATTTAATTGACCATAATTTAAAAATTTTGATTTATGATAATAATATATTTAAAGCAAATATATTTTAGTTAATTTAAGTAAGACAGACAATCGCGTGATTATTCACGAGGAAAGTCCGTGCACCACAGAGCGGAATGCTGGATAACGTCCAGTGGGGGCGACCCTAAGGCAAGTGCAACAGAAATATACCGCCATATTTATGGTAAGGATGGAAAGGTAAGGTAAGAGCTTACCAGCATATAGGTGACTATATGGCTATGTAAACCCCATTCGGTGCAAGATCAAGATTGGACATTGACAGTTGCTCGCTGTGTCCATAGGTAGATTGCTTGAGCAAATTGGTAACAATTTGCCTAGATAGATGATTGTCTAATACAGAACACGGCTTATAGTTTTGCTTAATACATAATTAAATATAAGGTTTAGCCTTATATTTTTTTGATTATTTATTTAATCAAATTTATTTAGAAAGGAGATTTTAATAAAATTGGAAAAAGAAATATTAAAATTTATAAATAAACGAAATTACATAGCATTAACAAAAGAAGAATTGGCTCTTGCACTTGATATTCCATTTGCCGATTTAAAGTATTTTTTCAATACATTATCTTCTCTTGCCGATAGTAAAAAAATTATGATAAAAGATTATAAATATTATCCATTCAATGATTCTTCTAAAATTTTAGGAAAAATTATTTTTACTCCTAAGGGTAATGCTTTTTTAACTTCCAATAATTTAGATGAGGATATTTTTATACCAAAAAAAGACATAAATGGAGCTAATCATAATGATGAAGTGGAAGTTGAAATTGTAAAAGAAAAAACGAACTCTTCAAAAGCTGAAGGGAAAGTGATAAAAATTTTAAATAGAAATTCAAATTTAATAGTTGGAACTTTTACCGAAAATAAAAATTTTGGTTTTGTTATTCCTGATGATAATAAATTCAATTATGATATTTTTATAAAAAAAGGAGATAAAAACGGTGCAAAATCAAATGATAAAGTCGTTTGTAGAATAATTGAATTTCCTGATAAAAGAAAAAGTCCGGAAGGTGTAGTTGTTGAAGTATTAGGTAATAAAAACGATAAAACTGCCCAAATTATTTCACTTTTAAAAGAATCAAATGTACCATATAAGTTTTCAAACAAAGTCTATAAAGAATTAGAAAACATATGTTCATTGGATATGTCTAAAGAAATAAAAAATAGAGTTGATTTTAGGGATATGTTTACAGTAACTATTGATGGTGCAGATTCTAAAGATTTTGATGATGCAATTTCTATTGATAAAAAAGGAAATGAATACATTTTATATACACATATTGCAGATGTATCATATTATGTAAAAAAAGATTCAAAATTAGATTATGAAGCATATAATAGGGGAAATAGTATATATTTATTTGACTATGTAGTTCCTATGTTGCCTGAAGAACTTTCTAACGGTTTATGTTCTTTAAATCCGCATACTGATAGATTAGCTATTTCATTAAAGATGATTATTGGAAAAAATGGAAACGTCAAAGAATATAAATTTTATGAATCCGTTATAAATAGTAATTATAGATTAATTTATGATGATGTTACCGACTTTTTAGAAGGCAATAAAACTTTTTATAACGATGATATTTTAAAAGAAAAACTCTTAATTATGAATGAATTAAATGAAATACTGTCAACTAAACGTGCTAATAGAGGAACTATTGATTTTGACTTTCCCGAAGTTGATATAATATTTGATAAAGATGGAAAAGTTAAAGATATTTCTAATAAAAAAATCGGTATTGCTAATAAAATTATTGAATCATTTATGATATGTGCTAACGAAGTAGTCGGTAAACACTTTTCAGATATTGATATTCCAATAATATATAGAATACACAAAAAACCTACCGAAGAAAAAATTAATAACTTAAGAACTTACTTTTCACATATTGGAATAAAAGCATATCCCGATGAATTGTTATCTTCAAAATTCTTACGAAACGTAGTACAAGAATATAAAGAAACTTCAAAATCAAGTTTTATAAATTATATTGTATTACGTGCAATGAGTAAAGCAGAATATTCACCGGATATAGATATACATTTTGGTTTAGCTAATTTATTTTATTGCCATTTTACTTCCCCTATAAGGAGATATGCAGATTTAACTGTTCACAGAAGCATAAAAAATTATCTTCATTCTGAAAATGCTTTATCAAAAAATTATCTTAATTATCTTAACATAACTTCTAATCATATAAATGATACTGAAATTTTAGCTGTTGAACTTGAAAGAAAATTTGAAGATATAAAAAAAGCTGAATTTATGAAAGATAAAGTAGGACAAGTATTTAGTGGCGTTATTGTTTCTATAACATCTTTTGGATTATTTATACAGTTAGAAAATACTGTCGAAGGACTTGTTAGGTATGAAGACATTTCTGATGATTATTACATTTTTGATGAAAAATCTTTAACTGCTTATGGTAAAAGAACAAAAAAAGTTTTTGATATAGGAATGAATGTAGAAGTAATAGTTTCAAAGGTTAATGATATTACAAATGAAATAGAATTTTTCTTAAATAGGTGATTTTATGAGAGATAAGAGCGAAAAAATTATTGCTAATAATAAAAAAGCAAGACATGACTATTTTATTGAAAATGTATATGAGGCCGGAATTTCACTATCGGGGACAGAAGTTAAAAGTATAAGGCAAGGTAAAGTATCTATAAAAGAAAGTTACTGTATGATAAAAAACGGAGAAATTTTTATTATAAATATGAATATTAGTCCATATGATCATGGAAATATTTATAATCTAGAACCTTCTAGAAATAGAAAATTATTACTTACAAAGAAAGAAATAAATAAACTTATAGGACAAACTAAAGAAAAAGGATATTCATTAATACCGTTAAATGTCCACTTAAAAAATGGTTGGGTTAAAATAGATATTGCATTAGCTCAAGGAAAGAAAAATTATGATAAAAGAGAAAGCATATTAAAAAGAGAACATGAACGAAAAATACAACATGTTCTAAAAAATAAATATAAATAGAGGTGAATTTATTGAATAAAAAATATACAATTGTAACCTATGGTTGTCAAATGAATCATCATGATTCTGAAAAGATTTCTTATTTATTGGAGTCATTAGGTTATATTCCTGAAAAAGATATTGAAAAATCGGACTTTATAATATATAACACTTGTTTAGTCAGGGAAAATGCAGAACTAAAAGTATATGGACAACTTGGTGCATTGAAATCTTTGAAAAAAAAGAAACCTGAAATGATAATTGCAGTTTGTGGATGTATGATGCAAACCGGAGATGCAAGAACTACTATTCTTGCAAAATATAAACATGTTGATATTATTTTTGGTACAAAAAATATATCAAGACTTCCTTCTTTGGTTTCAAGACATAGAAGTACTGGTGAAGTTGTTGTTGATATTGAAGAAGATGATATCATTGATGATGATACACCTATCAATAGAAATCATCCTTTTATTGCTTATGTTAATATAATGACTGGGTGTAATAATTATTGTACATTTTGTATTGTTCCTTATGCAAGAGGAAAAGAAATAAGTCGAACTCCTGAAAGTATTATTGAAGAAGTTAAAGAACTCGCAAAAAAAGGATATAAAGAAATAATTTTGTTAGGACAAAATGTTAATTCTTATGGAAAAACATTAAGACCTAAAGTTACTTTTCCTGAATTACTAAAAATGGTAAATGAAGTTAATGGAATTGAAAGAATAAGATTTTTGACAAGTCATCCAAAAGATTGTTCTGACGAACTTATAGATGCTATTGCTAATTTAGATAAAGTTTGTGAAAATATACATTTACCATTTCAATCCGGAAGTAATAAAATTTTAAAAGATATGCACAGAGTTTATACCAGAGAACATTATCTTGATTTAATAAAAAAATTAAAGGCAAAAATTCCTAACATAACTTTATCTACAGATATAATTGTTGGGTTTCCCGGTGAAACGGAAGAAGATTTTCAAGATACTTTGAGTATGGTAAAAGAAGTTGAATATGATCAAGGTTTTACATTTTTGTATTCAATAAGAAAAGGTACAAAAGCTGCAGAAATGCAAAATCAGATTCCACATGATATTAAACAAGAAAGATTTCAACGTCTGGTTGATTCGATGTATGATATATTTTATAAAAAAAACAAAGAAAATGTCGGACAAATACTTGAGGTATTAGTTGAAGGTCCAAGTAAAAACAATCCTGAAATATTGACAGGACGTACAAGGGGATATAAATTAGTTCATTTTAAGGGCGGCGAAAGAAATATAGGTAATTTAGTTAATGTTAAAATTACAGGACATAATTCGTTTGCACTTGAAGGAGAATTGTTATAATTAAAGATAAGGAGTTTATATGAGTAATTTTACACCTATGATGAAACAATATTTGGAAATAAAATCAAATTATAACGATTGTATAATTTTTTATAGATTAGGCGATTTTTATGAGATGTTTTTTGATGACGCTAAAACCGTTTCAAAAATTTTGGATTTAGCTCTTACAAAAAGAGATTGCGGTAATGGAGAGAAGGCACCTATGTGTGGAATTCCTCATCATGTTGTAAATCAATACTTATATAAATTAGTTTCTTTTGGATTTAAGGTTGCAATATGTGAACAAGTCGAAGATCCTAAACTTGTTAAAGGAATAGTGAAAAGAGATGTTGTAAAACTTGTAACTCCCGGAACAATTGATGAGTTTGATGAAATTTCAGTAAATAAAAATAATTATATTTTAAGTTTATATATTGATTCCACAAATTTAAGCATCACTTATTCTGATATATCTACAAGCGAAATTTTCATTACATATATTTCTGAATTAAACAAGGATAATTTAATAAATATTATTGAAGAGGAGCTAATAAAACTATCACCTTCAGAAATAATTTTAAATGCCAATATTTTAAATTCAATAGAAAAACCTCTTATAAAATTGTTTAAGAGTTTGAGTATAATGTTTACTAAGGTTGATATTGATCCTTCTTTCAAGTCAATAAAGGATAATAATTTATCGTTTTTTAAAAGTAATGAAAAAAATGAAGTATTACTTTACTCTTTAGATAATTTTTATAAATATGTTTGCAAATTCGGTATAAAATTAAATAATTTTAAAAATATAAAGAAATTTTCAATAGATAATTACTTAAGAATTGATGCTAATTCAAGAATAAATTTGGAACTGAAAAAAAATAATTTTAACAATGATATAAACGGCTCATTATTAGGAGTTATAAATTATACTAAAATTCCTATGGGGCTAAGATTATTAAATAAGTGGATAGAACAACCACTTATCGACATTGAGAGAATAGTAAAAAGACAAAATTTAATTGAAGAATTAATCAACAATATTTCTGTAAAAAACGAATTAGAATCTTATCTTAATGATATATCCGATATTGAAAGGATAAATTCGAAAATTTCTTTTGGAAACTGTAACGCAAAAGATTTACTTAATTTGAAAAATTCAATATTTAATATCCCTATGATCAAGGAAATTCTTTTAAAATGCGGGAATAATTTTTCTAAAATTTCCAAAGAAATTCCCGATGTTTCCGATATATATGAACTTATTAATACATCAATCAATGATGACGTAGGAATTTCAGTAAAAGAAGGAAACTTAATTAAAATAGGATATAGTACAGAACTTGACAAGTTAAGGAACAGTAAAGTAATAGGAAAACAAAAATTAGTAGAATATGAAGTTGAACAGCGAAATAATACCGGAATTAAAAACTTACGTTTAGTATTTAATAAAAAAACAGGATATTTTTTTGAAGTAACAAAATCTTATCAACATTTAGTTCCGGATAGTTTTGAGTTAAAGCAAACACTTACAAACGCAAACAGATATAAAACTGATGAACTTATAAATATTGAAAATATGATTTTTGGATCAGAAAATGAAATTGTGGAAATGGAGTACAACATATTTGTTTCAATAAGAAATACAATCAATATAAATATTAAAAGATTACAATTACTATCAGATATTTTAGCTTTTATTGATGTTATTAATTCATTAACTACAGTTGCATTTAAGAATAATTATTGTAAACCTAAATTAAACAACATTGGAATTTTAGAAATAAAAAACGGCAGACATCCGGTAATTGAAAATTTTTTAGATTCCATAAATCAATTTATTCCTAATGATACTCAAATTGGAGAATCGAATAATTTAGTTCAAATAATAACCGGACCGAATATGAGCGGTAAATCAACATATATTAGACAAATTGCACTAATAGTGATACTAGCACAAATGGGTTCTTTTGTACCTGCAGAAAGTGCGAATATTTCTATTGTAGATAAAATTTTTACAAGAATAGGGGCTTCTGATAATCTATATAAGGGAGAAAGCACCTTTATGGTTGAAATGAAGGAAGTTAATAATATTCTAAAATATGCAACTAAAAACAGTTTACTAATTTTAGATGAAGTTGGAAGAGGTACTTCAACTTATGATGGATTAAGCTTAGCTTGGGCAATTGTTGAGTATATTACTAAATATATAAAATCAAAAACTTTTTTTGCAACACATTATCATGAGTTAATTGATTTAGAACAGAAATTTTGTGAAATAAAAAATAAACATATACAAGTTTATGAAGATTCCGATAATGATGATATTATATTTTTAAGAAAAATTGAAAATGGTGGAGCAAATAAAAGTTATGGAATCGCTGTTGCAAAATTAGCCGGAATTCCAATTGAAGTTATTAATCGTTCTAAATCAATTCTTAATCAAATTGAAAAAAAGGAATTAGAAATTGAGGATAATATTGAAAGCATTTGTGAAGATTCTGTAAATGTTGAAATAATAAAAAATTTGGAAAATATCAATATAGATAAAATAAATCCATTAGAAGCATTAAATATTCTTAATGATTTAATAAATATCTTGAAAAAAAATTAAGTTAGGAGATTGCTATGTCTATAAAATTGTTATCTGATGAAACAATTCAAAAAATTGCTGCAGGTGAAGTAGTTGAAAATCCTTATTCAGTTATAAAAGAATTAGTAGAAAATTCTATTGATTCAAAGGCTACTACAATTAAAGTCGAAATTAAAAATGCAGGTAAAAAAGAAATTATGATTTCTGATAATGGTTGTGGGATAAATGAAGATGAAATAGAATTAGCATTTACAAAGCATGCAACCTCAAAACTAAATAAATTTGATGATATATATTCAATTTTATCTTACGGGTTTAGAGGTGAGGCACTTTCAAGTATTGCTGCGGTTTCAAAAGTAGATATAAATACAAGAACAAAAGACAGTAACTATGGAACACATTGTCATTTAGAAGAAAATAAAGTTTTAAAGAAAAATAAAGTTGGAATGAACTATGGTACTACAATATATATAAGAGATTTATTTTACAATGTTCCTATAAGAAAAAAATTCTTAAAATCCGATTCTTATGAAAATTCGATAATAACTACATTAATGTATTCCTTTGCACTTGCTAATCAGAATATATCTTTTAAGTATATAAAAGACGGAAAATCTATATTTGAAACAAATGAAAAAAACTCTTTAAAAGATAATATAATTGAACTATTTGACAGAAATTTTTTCAAAAATTTAATACCAATAAATATTAAAGATTCAGATTATAACGTTTACGGTTATATCTCAAACAATCATTATTACAAATCAAATAGAAGTTCTCAATTTTTGTTTGTAAATGGTAGATATGTATATGATGAAAAAATTAGAAACATAGTAGAAAAATCTTTATATTCTATAATACCAAAAGGTAAATTTCCTGCTTTTATTATTTTTGTAGAAGTGAATCCAAATTTAATTGACATAAATGTCCATCCGAATAAAAAGAAAATAAAATTCATTTTTGAAGATAAATTGTTAAATTTGATTAATAATAATATTTTAGATATTATTTTTGATAATACAAAAAGTGATTATATAGTCGCAAAAGAAAATGATGATAAATTAGAACAGATTTATGTTGAAAATCCATCGGACAATTCAGATAATTGTGTAATTGACAGTGATGTGACTTGTATAAACATTACTGAATATGATGATAATTATAACACCGATATGTCAGAAAAATTTTCGTACGAGGATTTGTTCAAAGTTAAATCAGATGAAATTTTCACAGTAAATGAAACAATTTCTATTGATAAATATACTATAGATGAACCAAAGAAAGAACAAAAAAGTATATTTGAGGAAATAAAAGTTGATAAATTAAATGCAGTAAATGTTGAAAATAAAAAAGCTTTAAAGGATTATAATTTATTATCTACTTTATTCAATAGTTTTATTTTACTTTCTGATAACAATGAATTTATAATTTTGGATATTATAAATGCAAAACGCAGAATAATTTATGAAAATTTATACAGTGGATACAAAAATAATTCAACAAACAAGCAAATTCTATTATTTCCTATAATTTTAGAATTATCAGAATATGAAATGGATAAATTCAATAAAATTAAACTTGATTTGAATTCTTTAGGAATAGAAGCAGATGTTTTTGATGAAAATTCAATTGCTATAAGAACTATGCCTTCATTATTAAACGATGATTCATTGGATAAAGAAGATGTGCGAGCAATGATAAATGAGTTATTAATTGAAAATAACATTTTTGAAGAAAATTTATATAGAATGATTTTAAAGAAAAAAATTTATTTGAATGAAAACTTTACTGATTTTGAAAGTAAAGAACTAATAAATAAATTATCATTTCTTGATACAGATTTAAATTTTTTAGATAAAAAAATAGTTAGAAAAATATCAAAAGAAGAATTTGAAAAGATATTTTTTAAGGATTAAATATGAAAAAAAAAATAATTTTTATTGTCGGACCTACTGCTGTAGGTAAAACAAAGCTTAGTACAGATATTGCAAATAAATTTAACGGAGAAATTATATCTTGTGATTCGATGCAAATATACAAAGGTTTTAATATAGGTACTGCAAAAATTACAAAAGAGGAAATGAATGGTATAAATCACCATTTAATTGATATTATTGATGGAGATCAGTCATTTAATGTATCGGAATATAAACAATTAGCGGAAAATTGTATTGATAAAATTTATAACAAAAATAGTTTACCTATTTTTGTTGGAGGAACCGGATTATATGTTGATTCGATATTCTATGATTTAAAATTCACTGAAGCAAAAGATACTTCTAAATTAAGACAAGAAATTGAAAAATTTTATGAAGACAATGGTAAAGAAGCTTTATATAAATGGCTGTTAACCTTAGATTATAATTTAAAAGATACTATTCATAAAAATAACGTTAAAAGAGTAATTCGTGCAATTGAAGTGTGTATAAGTACAAATAATAGATTTTCTATGCAAAAAGATGATTATTTTAAAGAGAATAATAAATATAGTCCTTTAATAATCGGACTTAATATTGATAGATCTATCTTGTATGACAGAATAAATAAAAGAGTTGATATAATGTTAAAAGAAGGACTTTTAGATGAAGTGAAATATTTATATAAGTTATATGGGGAAAATTCTCAACCTTTTACTGCTATAGGATATAAAGAATTTGTTCCTTATTTTAAAAATGAAATTTCAATTGAAAACTGTATAGAAAACATAAAACAAAATTCACGAAAATATGCTAAAAGACAATTAACATGGTTTAAGAAAAATAAAAATATTAACTGGATAGATACAAATACTAATTATGAGAATTTGTTGGAAAATACGTGTAATATTATTTCTAATTTTTTAATGGAGATATAAAAATGAAATATTTAGATACTGAATTTGATTTTGATGAAAATATAATTAATTTTGTAAATTATAACTCAAGTAAAATAATTGAGGATTTATATGAATTAGAAAATATAAAAGAATATAATCAACTAAAAGTTTTAAATGCTTTTAAACAAGAAAAATTATCTGCTACTGATTTTTCATGGACAACAGGATATGGTTATGGAGATAGCGGTAGAGAAAAATTAGAAAGAATATATTCACATATATTTAAAGCAAAAGATGCTTTAGTAAGACAAGAAATAACTTGTGGAACACATGCTATTTCTTTGGCTCTACAAGGTATTTTACGTCCTAATGATGAATTTATATATATTACAGGAACGCCGTATGATACATTATTAAAAGTTATCGGTATAGAAGGAAATGAAAGCGGTACTTTAATAGACTATGGAATAAAGTATGATAAAGTAGATTTGTTAAATAATACAATAGATGTTGAAAAAGTATTGCAAAAAATAACTTCAAATACAAAATTACTGGCTATTCAGCGCTCTGCCGGATATAGTTCAAGGAGATGCATTTCAATTAATGAATTGGAATCAGCTATAAAAAAAATAAAAGATAAATTTCCTAATATAGTAATTATGGTTGATAATTGTTATTGTGAATTTGTTGAAAAAAAAGAGCCTTTAGAAATTGGAGCCGATATAGTTGTAGGATCGTTACTTAAAAATTTAGGTGCTGGAATAACTTTGAACGGAGGATATGTTGTATCAAATTCAATTGAATTGATTGATAAAATTTCTAACAGATTAACTGCTCCGGGTCTTGGTAAACATGTAGGCGTTAGCTTTGGAACTACAAGAGCTATTATTCAAGGATTGTTTTTTGCTCCTCAAGTAGTAACTGAAGCCGTTAAAAGTGCTAAATTGCTGGCGTTATGTTTTGAAAAATTAGGATATAACACAATTCCTAAGTTTAATGAAAAAAGAAGTGATATTATTCAAATTATAAACTTGAAAGCTTCTGAAAAAATAATATTATTTTGTAAGGCGGTTCAGGAATGCTGTTGTGTTGATAATCACATTACACCATATCCTTGGGAAATGCCGGGATATTCTGATAAGATAATAATGGCATCCGGAAGTTTTATTGATGGTTCAAGTATAGAATTAAGTTCTGATGGACCATTGAGAGAGCCTTTTAATATTTATTATCAAGGTGGATTAAATTTTTATCAATCAAAAATTGCAGTAATGAATATCTTAGATAAATTTTTGAAAAATGATTATATACAAATAAATGATCTATTATAAGTATATTGAAAAAACTATACTAATGTAGTATAATAAATCAACAAAAATATATGAAATGATGTGGTTTTTTTGAAAAAATTAAATAAAAAAGAAATTGAAATAGTTATGAAAAAATTGAATAAATTGTATCCTGATGCAAGGCCTGAGTTGAATTTTTCAAATAGCTTTGAACTTTTAATTGCAACTATTTTGTCTGCTCAATGCACTGATGTACGTGTTAATAAGGTTACCGAAATTTTATTTAATGATTATAAAACACCTGAAGAATTTCTAAGTATGGATATTAATACACTATCAGAGTACATTCACAGTTGTGGTTTTTATAATTCTAAAAGTAAAAACATTTTAGAAACTTGTAAAATTTTAGTTGAAAAGTATGATTCTATAGTTCCTAATAATATGGAAGATTTAACTAAACTACCGGGCGTCGGAAGAAAAACAGCAAATGTTGTTATGTCCTGTGCATTTGGAATACCTGCAATTGCAGTGGACACTCATGTATTTAGAGTTACAAACAGAATTGGAATTGTAAATGAAACAGATGTATTGTCTACTGAAGAATCACTAATGAAAGTTCTAAAAAAGGATACTTGGAGCATAGCACATCATTTATTTATTTTTCACGGAAGAAGATTATGTACATCAAGAAGTCCCAAATGTAAGGACTGTATCATAAATACAGAGTGTAAGTATTACAAAGCTAATTTTGTAAAATCTTAAGGAGAATATTATGAAATTATTGAAAATTTTATTTGCTTTAACATTAATTTTTGTTTTATCCTCTTGTTCATTATTCAAACAAAAACCGTTAAAGAATGCAACAGGAAACACTAAAGAAATGACAAAAGAAGAAATTCTATTATACGATAAAATGTATGAGGGTGTTACAATTAATGGAATTGACATAAAAGACCTATCTCGTGAAGATGTTTTAAAAAAAATACAAAATAATGTACAATTACCACAAAAAATAATGTTAAAAAGTGCAGACTATTCAAAAGATATTTCACTTTCTGAAATCGAATTAAATTTGGACTATGAACAAGCTGTTAAAGATGCTTTTAACATAGGAAGAGTGGGATCTGATGATGATAGAATTGCATTATTACAAATTCTTGTTAAAACTCCTAAGAATATTTCTATAAAATCTAAATTTAACAGTGAAAAACTATCTAAAGTAATTGATGAAATATCGAAAGATTTGGATGTTGTACAAATTGATGATAAAATAGAATTTTCAAGTGGGAAAGCTGTAGTTGTTGAAGGGACTGATGGAAAGGCTGTAGATAAGTATTTATTAGAAGGATTATTTTATAATTTTAATGAAAATTTATCAGCAGAAATTCCTATAAAAGTAATTGAGCATAAAAAAATAGATAAAAGTTTAGTTTCCGCAATAAAAGGAGTTATAGGGGAATCTACTACCTATTTTGATGCTTATGATACAAATAGAAATACAAATATTGCTATTGCGGCAAAAACTGTCAGTGATATTGTAATAATGCCTGGTGAAATTTTTTCTTTTTCTGATATTTTAGCTGATGTTACTACTGAAAAAGGATATAAACCTGCAGGAACATTTTTAGAAGATAAGGTTGTTAATTCTATTGGAGGAGGCATTTGCCAAGTTAGTTCAACATTATATCAAGCTGCTGTTAAATCAGATTTAAAAATTATTGAGAGAAATCAACACTCTCAAAGAGTCGCTTACTGTACTATCGGATTAGATGCAATGTATTACAGTGGTTCCAGTGATCTAAAATTACAAAATACTTTTAATTTTCCAATAGCTATAACCTCTATTGTTTCTAATAATAATATTACTTTTAGAATATTAGGAGATACAGATAAAAAGAATTATAATATTGATATATTTACTGATGGTGTTATAACTATTCCTATGCCGATTGAAAAAATTAAAGATGACAATCTTGAAGAAGGAAAGGTCGAAATTGTTCAAAAAGGATATCCTGGATATAGAGGTTCATCATACTTTAAAAGAGATGGAGAAGATGCTAAATTGTTGAATTCCGATAGTTACAATCCCAAAAAACAAATTATTAAAGTGGGAACTAAAAAAAAGGAAGACAAACCTGAAAAAGATAAGGATAAAAAATAATATATTTATCATATAATTATAATATGCTTTTAACTTTAAGATGTAAATAATCGGGTAAATGTGTAGATTTTTACCTAATAATATGATATAATTACCTGTAATGATTTATAAATTAGGAGGATTTTAATGATATCAGCTGGAGATTTTAGAAAAGGTACTACATTTGAAATGGATGGAGATGTTTATCAAATTATTGATTTCCAACATGTTAAACCTGGAAAGGGAGCCGCTTTTGTAAGAACAAAAATAAAATCTGTAAAAAATGGTGGTTCAAGAGAAATGACTTTTAATCCAAATGATAAATATGAAATTGCTAAAATAGAAACAAAAGAAATGCAATATTTATATTCTGATGGAGAGTTATACTATTTTATGGATACAGAAACTTATGAACAACTTCCTTTAAATTTTGATGTTGTTGAAGATGCACTTTTGTATTTAAGAGAAAACGATAATGCAATTATAAGATTTCATGATGGAAAAGCATTCCAAGTCAATGCTCCAAATTTCGTAGAATTAGAAGTTGTTGAAACAGAACCTGGAGTTAAAGGTGATTCCGCAACCGGAGCAAACAAACCCGCAAAAGTTGAAACGGGGGCAATAGTTACAGTTCCGTTATTTATTAATAATGGTGATAAGATTAAAATTGATACAAGAACTAATGAATATTTATCAAGAGTTTAGTTTTAATGTCAAAAAGAAAAATGGTTGTAGTTTTACAACCATTTTTTAAATTTTTAATTTTGATATTGGATTTTTTGATATTCCACTTCTTATATCATCATCATCTAAGTGAGTATATATTTGAGTTGTTGCAACACTTGTATGTCCCAATATACTCTGTATAGTTCTTATATCAACATCTCCATATTTATACATTAAAGTTGCAGCTGTATGTCTTAATTTATGTGGTGTATACAATAACGGGTCTAATCCCGCCAATAAAATGTATTTTTTTAATCGAAGTTGAATAGTTCTGTTTGAAATTCTCTTTTTTTGAGAGCTTATAAATAATGCATCAGTTAATGGAGTGATAGGGCGTATTTCTAAATATTTATTGATTGAATAAATGCAATTTTCATTTAAAAATACAATCCTTTCCTTATTACCTTTACCAATAACACTTAATTTTTCTCCTTTTATTGAAGAAATATTTATTCCTGTAAGTTCTGAAATTCTTAGTCCACAAGTCAAAAAAATTAACATTATACATAAATCTCTTGCTCTATTTATATCATTTTTTTCTTCTTTAATAGCATTAATCAACTTCTCTGATTCATTTAATGTTAAATACACCGGATTTCTTTTTTGTAGTTTTGGCAACTCCAATTTTTCACTCGGATCTTTGTCAATAATTTCAACAATATTACATAAGTACTTATAAAATGATTTTATAGAGGAAATTTTCCTTGCCTTAGTTTTAGTTGAATCATTATAATAACTGTCACAAAAAGAAATGTAAGCATGTAAATCGGTTATATCAATATCAGCAAGTTCTTTTTTTGATATATTCACAATGGAAATACTATTGATATCTGAATTTAAATTAAAGCCGAATAATTTTTTTCTCATAATAATAAATTTTAAAAAACGATTCAAATCATAATAATATTCCTTTACGGTTAATTTAGACCTACCTTTTATTGTCAACATATAATTTAAATAGTCTTCAAGAATAGTAGGGCAGGTTTCAAAATTCATAATAATATCTCCTTTACTAAATAGCTATAATATCAGTACCAGTATATGATACATCATTTTAAAAATATAGTCAAATTTTAAAAATAAAGCAACTTAATAATTTTTTAAGTTAAAATAAAATAGCAAAGAAAATAA
>JALEHY010000006.1 GCA_022770425.1 Parvimonas sp.
AAAGAGATAAAAGAGATAATGGAAAACAGAGAAAATAATTTACAGGCAACTTGTCCTGTGTTGTATCCTGAAAATGAGAGAGCGGATCTTAAAGACATTGAAAGGTCGCTTATAAAAAGGTACAGAAAAAATATTTGGGCAAAATTTGTAAAAGCGATTAAAGAATATAATTTGATAGAGGATGGCGACAAGATTGCGGTTGCGATTTCAGGGGGTAAGGATAGCTTGATTATGGCAAAACTTTTCCAAGAGCTTAAAAAAAACGGAAAAGATAATTTTGAGCTTGAATTTATTGCGATGGATCCGGGTTATCATCCGTCAATAAAGGAATTGCTTTTAGAAAATACAAAATATTTAAACATACCGATTCATTATTATCCTGCTGATATTTTTGCGGTTGCCGATAAAATTGCGGGGGATTATCCTTGCTATATGTGTGCGAGGATGAGACGAGGTTCGCTATATGCAAAGGCAAAAGAACTCGGTTGTAATAAACTTGCACTCGGGCATCATTTTAATGATGTTATCGAAACTACGATGTTAAACTTACTTTGTGCGGGAAGTTTTAAGACTATGCCTCCAAAACTTCATGCGCAAAATTTTGAAAATATGCAAATAATTCGTCCGCTATATCTTATAGAAGAACAATATATAATAAGGTGGATGAAATCAACAGGACTTATGCCTTTAAACTGTGCCTGTATGGTTGCTGCAAAAAAAATAGGAAATAAAAGGTATCAGATAAAGGATTTAATTGAAAATTTAAAAAAGGATTTTAAAAATGTAGACAGCTCTATATTTCGAGCAGCTGAAAATGTGAATATAAATTTGCTGCTTGGTTATGAAATAAACGGATATAAAGTTGATTTCAACGAAAAATACGAAAATAACAATCCTTATTTAGAATGAGAAAACTCATTCTTTTTTATTTAAATAAAATATTAAAAACCCACTTTAAAAAGCGGGTTTTTAACTGAATTTATACATTGCGATTGCGGTTGCAATCGGTAAATTTAAGCTGTCGACATCTTTTGTCTGTTCGATAAACACAGGAAATGTGTCTGTTAGGTCACAGTTTTCAAGTCCGTGTGACTCGTTTCCGAAAAGAAGCGTAAATGGACTTTTTGTTTTAACTTTTTTAAGCGGAGTTGAATTTTCGTTTAAAACAAAAGAATAAATGGTATTTTCTTTAAATTTTTCTTTATACTCATAAATGTTTTTGAAAATCTCTACATTCATTTTGAATATAGCACCCATTGATGCTCTTATTGTTTTCGGATCAAAAATGTCACAAGAATCTATAAGAGCAATGTTTTTAAAACCGAGTCCTAAAGCACAACGTAAAATTGTTCCGAGATTTCCTTTATCTCGTGGTTCGAACAACAATATATGATTTTTATTTTCTATCTTTGAAAGTTTTTTCTCAAAAACTCCTATAACAAGATTGCTTTCTTTACTTTGTAATTTGTTTACGATTTTATCATTATAAATAATTTTCACATTTTTGTTTTTGCACAAATTTTCAAGAGTTTCCTTTTTGTCATATTTTGAATGAATCAAAACACAGATCGTCTTAAAAATGTTCGAATTTAAAAGTTCTATAGTTGGGAATGCTCCTAATGTATATGAAAATTCCAAATCTTTTTTGTATTTACAAAATTCCATTGTTATCTTCTCTTTGATTTTTCCTTTTTGCTTTTTGAAGATTTTTTATCTTTATCTTTTTTTGAAAATTTTGCTTTTTCGTTTTCTTTTTTGTTTGCTGTCTCAACTAAAACTTTAAAACCTTTTATATGACTGTTATTTAGATTGTTTACAGCCTCTTTAACAGCGTTTTTGTGTATGTTTACAAAAGAAAATTTTTCGAAAATTTCAATATCTCCAATATCTCTTGAGTCGATATTTGCATCATTACAAAGTGCAGAAACAATATGTCTTTGAGAAACTCCTTTTCTTGAACCGATATTTATATAAATTCTTCCTGAATTTTTGTCATTTACACTTGATTTTCTGTCGATTCTGTTTGAAGTTTTTTCGTTTGAAGGTTTTTTCTTCTTTTGTTTAAAGTCTATATCTGCAAGTTCTTCATGGTTATTAAGTTTGTTGTTTTCATTATAGTGTTTTAAAAGACAAGCGGCAATATCCATAGGAGAATAATCTTCACTCATCAAAACATTTATTAAATTCAATTCCTTAGAATGTTCATTTTTATTTATTTGTTCCTTGATATCTTCTAAGAATCTTTCTTCATGCCTTTTAATTAAATCTTTAAGGGTAGGCATTTCTCTTTTTTCTATTTTTGTTTTTGTATATTTTTGAATTTGAGATAAGGTGTTCATTTCACGGGGAGAAACAAAACTTATTGCAGTTCCTTCTCTTCCGGCTCTTGCGGTTCTTCCTATTCTGTGTACATAATATTCCACATCTTGAGGCATATCATAATTTATTACCAAATCTACATCATCAACGTCAATACCACGTGCCGCAACATCTGTTGCAACAAGAATATCTATTGTTGAGTTTCTGAATTTATTCATTACTCCGTCTCTTTGTATTTGTTTTAAGTCGCCGTGCAAACCGTCTGCAAAATATCCACGTGATTGAAGACCTGCCGTTAAATCATCTACCATTTTTTTTGTATTACAGAAAACTACTGTAAGTTTTGGGTTTTGAACATCTAAAATACGAGACAAAATTTCAAGTTTCATATTATGTTTTAAAGCAAAATAGTACTGAGTAACTTTAGGAACCGTAAGTTCCTTAGGAACTACTTTTATAAGACGGGGTTCGTTTTGATATCTTGCAGCAAAATCCATCATTTCCTGATCCATAGTTGCGGAAAAGAAAGTAGTTTGTCTTTCATAAGGTAAAAATCCTATTATTTTTTCAATATCTTCCCTAAATCCCATATCAAACATTTCATCCGCTTCATCTAAAACAAAAGTTTTTATATCGTCGGTTTTTAAGGTTTTTCTTTTTATATGGTCAATTACACGTCCCGGAGTTCCGACAACAACATGAACGCCCATTTTCAAAGAACGAATTTGTCTTTCTATCGGTTGTCCTCCGTAAATTGGTACAACAGAAATTCCTTTGTACTTTGAAAGTTTTGAAATTTCTTCGGCAACTTGAATGGAAAGCTCTCTTGTCGGACAAAGTACCATAGCTTGAGTGCTTTTTAAGTTTTTATTTACTTTTTCAACTATCGGAATACCGAAAGAAGCGGTTTTTCCGGTTCCGGTTTGTGCTTGGCCTACAATATCAACATTGTTTAACATCGTAGGAATAGCTTGTTTTTGAATTGGAGAAGGTTCTTCAAAGCCCATTTCAACTATGGCTTTCAAAATACCTTCTGACAGATTAAAATCATTAAAATTATTTATCATATATTTCCTTTCTATAACTAACCGTGAATAATTAACGCTTAGTTTACGAAAGAAAAAGACCAAACAAAAAAACTAAAAATTAATATCTCACGATTTAAATTATTTTGAGTAAACACTCAATTATTAATTATACCATAAAGTTTAAATAAAGTAAAAGGTTTGAAATTAAAATTAATGTTGTTGTATAAAAATTAAATTTAAATTGTTAATTTTAAATTCAAAAAATATATACTGCTCAAATTGTAATTTTATGAGTTAAATTATGAATAAAAATTTTAAATTGATTTTGTATTAACGTTTTCAAATGTGTTACAACTTTTTTAAGAGTAAAATTTAATATTAAAAAATATATTTACAAAACAGTAAAAAAATGATATTATATAGTAAAATAAGTATTGTTGGGAGGTATTTTTCGTTGAAATTAAAAAAATATTTAATTTATTCGCTCATTTTTTCAAGTCTTTTTGTCATAGAAAATAAATCATTTTCAGAACAAAACGAAGTGGAATATGAAATTTTGGATGAAAAAAATGCACAGATGATAAAAGATGGACATATCTATCTTGAAAACGGCAAATTTGATAATTTATTGTATGGTAAAGATGCTTTGAATCCTTATGGAGATGATGATAAGGACGGGCTTTTAAACAGAGAAGAATTATACATTTACAAAAAGAACGGTAAAAAATATTTGGGTTATAATTCTCATCCTTTATTAAAAGATACCGACGGCGACGGATTTTCCGATTTTGACGATGCCGATCCTTTAAAGTGGAACATAACCGCAAGAGATATGGCGATGTTTATGGAAATAACATATAAAGACGATTACTTTATAAAAAAAGTTTTTTTCAGCGAAACTCCTTTAGCTAATAATACTTACGATAAAGAACATATTATGGTGAATAATGAGTTATCTCATTTTTGGAGACATAGAAAATCATATCATCATAGCAACGGTTTTGACGCAAATTTATTTGAAATTGATACCGAAAAATTTCCTTATTTAAAAAGTGTTCAAGTTTTTGCTGTAAGGGGAACAAACGGATTTGCGGATCTTGATGACGATGCCGTTTTGGCAGTTGGGAAAACTCCAAAACAAGTTAACAGTTTAACTCAAGTTTTAGATGAGTTGAACGTCGAAAAAGGCATAGATAATTTATATATTACAGGTCATTCTTTGGGTGGGTATTTAGCACAAAGAGCAAATATTTATTCACATCAAAAGGGTTATGCTTGGGTTAAAAACACATATACTTTCTGTGCGCCGAAAATTACAGGAAGTTCTTTACAAAATTTGGTATCTTACGGAAATTATTTAACAAAAATGGGTTTAGCAACACATTACAGAGTTGCCAATGACCCTGTTATCTCTCCGGTAGGTTTTTTTGAAGGTGTTATAAATGTTGGAAATTCTTCGCATTCACACGGCTCTCGTTCTTTCTTTGAGGAGTTTATAAGTAAAAGGAAAGATTTTATTGCAGGAGAGAGAAATGTAATGCATCAAACAGGACGAGTTCCGGACAAATTGCTCAATGAATTAAAATTTGAAACTTATGTGTTATCGGATATTTATAATCCTGTTGTTCAAAATTCAGTTTCCATAATAAAAGGGAGCTCATTAAAAGATAATATTGACAAGATAGCTTTTAAAAATGTTCCTGATTGTTATACTTTAGAATGTGACAAGAATTTTAAAATTAATGAAAACACTAAAAGTGTAGAAGTTTCGATAAAGTATATTGATAATAGCAGTGATAAGGTTAATGTACCTGTAACAGTCGTTGTTGACAAGTTAAAACTTGAAAATTCGTTTAAAGAATTTATGAATTTAAGGCTTAAAGCAAATGAATTTCCGGACAGAGTACTTACAGAAGAAGAAAAAACGGCTTTTAGTGAATTTACTAAAAATATGGTAAATATGAAAATTGAAGATATGAAAAAAGATGTTGAATCCGTTTTGAAAAATGAAAAAGCAACAGAAACGGAAGTTTCAAATATAATCGAAAAATTAAATAAATTTAATGAGGAATTGACAGAGCTTTTAAAGTATCAGTACACACTTAAAAGATAAAAATTATATAAAATAATGAAAAATGTAGGCTTATACCTACATTTTTTCGTTGACATTAAATTTAAAAATGGTTATAATAAAAGTATCTAAATATCCTTGCTTAATTATACCTACATTTTTAATAAGGGATTACGGAGTTCTTACTTGGATAGCGGCCTTCTTTATTAGGCTACTTTGATATTTAAGACAGTTTGCCCACCTTCATTTAGGAAGGTCTATAAAATGGCAAGGATATTTGGATAATATATTGTTAGGAGGGAAAATATGAGTTTGACAAATTATATCGAAAAAAGACGTTTAGAAAAAGAAAGAGAAATGAGAAAAAAAATCAGAACTGAACGCATAAAAACTGTAGCTAAGGTTGCTACCGGCTTGGGGGTTGGAGCAAGTCTTGGAATTTTGTTCGCTCCTAAATCAGGAAAAGAAACAAGAGAAGATATTGCAAAAGCAGCAAAAGACGGGGCAAATTATGTAGCTGAAAATGTTACTGAGGCGGCAAAAGTTGTTAAAGAAAAAGCTATGGAGATAAAAGAAGTTGTTTCAGATAAAGTTGATGCTTTTAACAGCAGAAATATGACAGAGATAGTTCCTGAAACTATTGATGAAGCAATAGAAAGTGTTGAAGAAATAAAATCAAAAGTTGAAGAAAAAATTGAAGAGTAGTATTGTTTGGTAGGAGAAAATATGGTAACAATAGATTTGGATTTGACTTTAAGAGTGGTTTTATATGTTTTGGCAATAGTGTTTTTTGTCGTACTCATTTCTGTGATGTTAAAACTCAGAAATGCTGTAACAAGGCTTGATAACACTCTTAAAGAAAAAGAATCGGAATTAAAAGACAGTATTGAAAAGATGCCCGAGATTTTGGATAATACAAACGAAGTTTTGAAAAATACTAAAAATGTATTGGAAGAAGTTGACGTGGTACTTAAAAATTCTAAAGAAAATATAATAAATTCAACAGAAAATGTTTCTGATACTCTTGAAAATGTGAAGAATATTACAGAAGATGTTGCAGTTTCGACAAGATTTGTTTCTGAACAGATTGTGGATACGACTTTGGAATTAAAAGAAAATGTTGATACCGTTATGGGAACGGTAAATACGGTGTTTGACGTAGTAGATACAATTAAATCTTATTTTAGAAAGAAATAAGGCTATATTTAATCATAGTGTTTAATCTTTATATTACACTTGTCATTTATAAAAATAAAAATGAATTGGTTTGGAAGTTTTTATTCCAAACTAATTTTAATTTTAGAGAAAATTAAGCTATTTAATGCAAATTGAAAGTTAATTTGGTTAAAATGATTTTAAAATTATATCGGGAGGAAAATATGGGTATTTTATCTAAGACAGAACTTTTACATGAACTGTACAAAGTTGGAGAAGGGAAGGCTAATTCAAGATTTGACAGATTAGCGATTTTATCTGTTTTTGCGGGAGTGTTTATTTCACTTAGCGCATTTTCTTACATAGTAATAAATACGGGAATGTCAGCGTTGAATCCTACTTATGCAAAATTCATTTCAGGGATTTGTTTTTCTTTTGGACTTTTTGCAGTTGTAGTTTCAGGCGGAGAATTATTTACAGGGAATATTTTGCTTGTTGCACCTTTTCTGGCAAAAAAGATTACATTTCCGAAAATGATTAGAAATTGGGTAGTGGTATATTTGTTTAACTTTATAGGGGCGATTTTTATATCACTATGTGTTTATTATTCATCTTTGACAACACCGCAAATGTATCAATTTTTACATAAAATATGTATAGTAAAGACTGCTTCTCCTTGGCTTGAACTTTTGTTTAAGGGAATAGGTTGTAATATTTTGGTGTGCTTAGGTGTTTGGATGACTTACGCAAGTAAAGATGCAGTGGGTAAATTTTTTGCTTGTTTAATGTCAATTATAGTTTTTTTAGTTTGTGGATTTGAGCATAGTATTGCAAATATGTTCTATTTGGTATTTGCATATATTACAAAGGATATAAGTTTAGGAGCGATGTTCTATGATTTAGTTCCTGTTACTGTGGGAAATATTATCGGAGGAGCGTTGGTAGCAATAGGTTACTACTTTGCTTATAGAGAACAATAGGAGAAAAATATGGGAACAATTCCTAAAAATTTTAATGTTAAAATTACTTTATTCAATGATGATTATGCTTTTGGAAACGGAGTTTTTAGATTGTTACTTTTAACTTTGGAGTATTCGTCGCTTAATAAAGCTTGTAAAGAAATGAGAATGTCTTACTCAAAAGCGTATAAGATTATTCAAAGAGCTGAAAAAGATTTAGGATATAAACTTTTAATAGGAAAAACAGGTGGCACAGGCGGCGGCGGTTCAGAGCTTACTGCTGAGGCTATGGAACTTGTAAAATTTTTCAACAGATTAAAGGCAAATACAGAAAAATTTGTAAAGATGCAAATGGAAGAAGAAATTAAATCGAAAAAAAGCATATAAAAATACAGAGAAATTAAGTTGGGTGTATCAATTTAATTCTCTGTTTTTTTTTTTTTTTGAAATTTGAAATTTAAAATAAATTCAAACAAATAAATGTTGACAAAATTGAAACAAATACCGTTACAATCATATTTTCGGTTATATATGCAGCTATTACTGAAGTAATTACCGCTAATATGGTAGGCAACATCATATATTTTTCCGCTGTCAGAATATATTTTGTAATTAAAATAGTCATAGACGTATAAGGTACTATGTGAAAGAAATTCATCAACTTTTTATTAAAAGTTTTTCCTTTCAAAAAAAATAAAGGAAGCACTTTCGGTACTATTGTTACCGTAGCAGCTACTAATATGCTAATTATATAATAATCCATACCTAAGCCTCCTTAATCTTCAATTTCGTCATCGTCAATCATAAAAATACCTACAATTGACGAAATTATTATTGAAATAACAATATCCCATCCCATTGGAAAGATTTTTGAATAAGATATGGTTGCATAAATAAAAGCGGTTAAAATAACAACTTTTATTGTAGATTTATTCTTTTTTACATTTGGAACAAGAAGTGCAACAAACAGTCCTAACAACCCAAGACCTAAACTCATCTCAATATCATTAGGAAGTAAGTCGCCTATAAAAAAACCTATAACGCTGAAAATTCCCCATATAAAATACGGAGGAATTTGCACACCGAGAGTAAACCTCGTATTTATATCGTCTTTATTAAAAGAAATTATTGAAAAACTCTCATCTGTCAAAAGCCAACCTATGATCGGAAACGCAAGATGATTTAACTTGTTTATAGTTGCGCCGACTGTTGCGGACATCAAAAATAGTCTTGAGTTTAACAAAAAAACCGAAATGGCTATCCCCATTATAGGAACAAAAGAAAGCATAAAATCTATTAACATAAACTGTGCAGCACCCGAATACAATACAAATGAAGAAAGAATTACATGAATTAATTTCAATCCTTTAGTTCTGCATAATATTCCGAATGTTAAAGCAACCGGTATATATCCTATTAAAATAGGAATAGATTTTCTTGCTCCAAGTGTGTAACCCAGTTTTAACTTTTCTTTCATATTTTCTCCGTAAATAATTAAGTAGAATAAATTTTAATATTCTATTTCTTTTCTATCCTCTAAAGCTCTTAAAAAAGTCAACTCGTCATAGCAGTCAACACTTCTGCCGACAGGAATTCCATTTGCTATCTTGGAAATTTTTAAGTCTTTAAATTTCTTTAGTAAGTCCACGATGTAAAGTTCGGTCAACTCTCCGTCAATAGTTTGACTTATTGCAAAAACAACTTCCTGTACATTATCCTTTTCGATTCGTTCAATCAAACTTTTTACATTCAAATCATCAAGCGTAATTCCATCACGAGGAACCACAAGACCGTTTAAAACATGATACATACCTGTATAAACTTTAGTTTTTTCAAGACTCATAACGCCTTGAATATCTTCTACAACAGTTATTAACTTATGATTTCTCTTTTCATCTGAACAAATCGAACAGGTATCACTTTCTGTTAAATTTCCGCAAACTTTACAATGGTGAACATTTTTTTTCATATTCAAAATGCTGTTTGCAAATTCAATTACAAAATCGTCATCCATTTCTAAAATTTTTAAAGCCATTTTGGTTGCTGACTTTCTTCCTATAGTAGGAAGTTTTGACAAACAATAAATAACCTCATCAACAGACTTTGTATAGCCTTTCATATTATAATCCCGGAATGTTTATTCCACCGGTTATTTTGCCGATTTCGTTGTCGTGTTTTTCTTGAGCTTTTCTGTTTGCTTCATTAACAGCAGAAATAATCAAATCTTGTAACATCTCAACATCATCAGGGTCAACAACTTCTTTTGCAATTTTTATATTTAAAACTTCTTTTTTACCGTTTACAGTAACCTCAACAGCTCCACCTCCGGAAGTTGCGGAAACTTCTTCTTCATCTAATAATTTTTGAGTATTTTCCAACTCTTTTTGCATCTTTTGCATTTGTTTCATCATATTTCCCATATTCATACCACCGCCGAATTTCGGGAATCCGCCTTTAGCCATAAAAACCTCCTTAAATGTGTTTATTTAGTGATTATATAATATCATTTTTTGACGAAAAAATCAATAATTTGCAGTAGTGGGTTAATGCAAATAACAAAATTTTACAAAATGTAAAGCATTATAACAACATTGAAAAGTTCATCACAGTAAAATTATAATAAAATAAAAAAAACGGATAAATTTTGAAAAAATTGTTAGAGATAAAATTCTGAATTTATATTGACTAAAAGCACTAAATTTTCCTGATTTTTTAAAAAATATGATTTTTAAGATAATTTTAGATGTTTAAATGTTTTTTTACAAATTATTTTTAAAGTTTTTAATAAGATTTTTAAATGTTATTATTATACAGATTTATTTTCAGTAAAAGTACATAAAAAATTTTTTTAAAAAATTTTTAAATTATAAATGTTGTAATTTAAACATTAAATACTTGTTTAAATTTTAAACAATAAAAAAATTTTGAATTATTTATAAAACGAAATATATATTTTGAATTTTTATACAATAAATTAAATTTTTGTAAACAAACAATTTTATAACCTTTTTTTCAAAATATACCCGCAAAAAAAGTTATAAATTTTGAAACTTAGTTTTAAAGTTAAAACAATTTTTTTATAAAAATATTTGAAAGTCTTGAAAATAGATGAGTTTATAATTTTGAAACATAAAATGTCAAATACTGGTTTTAAATAATTTAATAACGATTTTTATTAAAAAGTAAAATTTAAGTAAATTGTTCAAAATGTAAATTTATAGAATGAAAATTATAAAAAAATATTATTATAAATTTTATTTCAATTTTATGATTGTTTATAAAATGTTGACATTTAGTGGTTTATTGGGTATAATGTAAAACACTTTGAATATAGGAGGAAGTTATGAATAATAAAAAAATTAATAAAAAGATTTGTTTGTTGGCTTTTTTGTTATCCGTAGGAGCAATAACAGGAACGATGGTCAATAGAACAAGTGTGGTTTCGGCACAAGAACTTAAAATTGACGGGGAAAAAAATAACATAAGTTCACCGGATTTTACTATAAAGCAAGATGTGGATAAGAAGCAGTCCAATAACAACACAAACGAAGTTTTCATATATCCGAAAATTGAGGGAAATATTCGTAAATTACCCGATGGAGAGGGTGAGATAAAAATACTTCCTAAAAAAACTGAAGATAAAAAAGAAAAATTGGAAGATACACCTAAGTTACCCGATGAAAAAGGATACGGCGATGGTATAAGACCGAAAAAAGATAGCGAAAAATCAAAAGAAAAAGTTAAAGAAGAAACAAAAAAAGAAAAACTGGATAAGTTAAGACAAGACCTTAAAAATAAATTTAAGGATTTAGTTGATAAAATAAAAGAAAAAGCTAAAGGTATTAACGGAACAGAGAATATTTTACAAAATTTAGATCAAGAAGTGAATAATTTAAATAAGAATCTTGATGCAGACAATACTGAAGATAGATTAAGGCAAGATTTTAAAACTTCAAAAGAAAATGTTGAAAATTATGAACAAAATATTGAGGATTTAAAAAAACATAACGAACAAATGAATCAACCGAAAATTCTTAAAACAGAAGAGGATAAAGATATTTTTCCACAAGGATATCCAAAGGGAAGAGAAGAGTTAATTGATAAAGTTAGAAATGCTAAGACAAAAGATGATTTAACAAATCTTTTAAAAAAGCCTATAGCAGGAAAGTTGGATGATACTGATATCAGTGAACTTGAAAAAATCTTCAAAAAGGATTATGAAGATAATGAATTATCTTCAAAAAAAGACAGAATCGTAGATATTTTATCCAAAGAAAGAGGAGATAAAACTTGGAACGGAGTTGAAGAAACTCCAAAACTTCCTGATGAAAAAGGACAAGGGGATGATTTGCTTCCTAAAATGGAAATTCCTAAGCAAAAAATGCCTAAAGAAAATGATAATAAAAAAGTAGGCGAAGATAAATCTGCAAACAAAAACGATAAGGTTGAAGAAAATAAAAATCCTAATTCGGATAAAAAATCAGAAGAAAATAAAATGTCTGAAAAGAAAGAAGAACCAAAGGTTGAAGAAAATAAAAATCCTAAACCGGACAAAAAATCAGAAGAAAATAAAATGCCTGAAAAGAAAGAAGAACCAAAGGTTGATAAAACTGTAAAAAAAGATGAGAAAAAGGTAAAAGAAGATAAAATCACAAAAAAAGACGATAAAAAAGTAATTGATAATAAAACATCTGAAAAACAAGGTAAGAAAAGTAAGGAAAATAATACTTCCGATAAAATGAACGAAACAAAATCTTCAAAAGAAATGAAAAAAGCTGAAACAAAAAAAGCGGAAAAAGAGATGAAATTACCAAAAACTCAAGTTGCACCAACAAGTGTTTGGGGTGTGGTTTTAGGTTTTTTAGGAGCGTTTTTTTCAAGAAAAAATAAATAGATTTTAAGTAAAAAGGGCGTAAATAATCTATAAAATTAAATTATAAATACGCTCTTTTTTATTTAAGATATGTTTTATAATTTCATTATCAAATATTTGTTGACTTTATGTATTAATAGTATTATAATGTATAATACATAAGGCGTTAAAATAAGTCTTATTATACCATTTAAATAAAATTTGTGTTATAATTTCCAATGAGGAGGGATACTATGGAAAATATTGTAAAAATAACAAATTTGACTAAAAATTTCGGTCACAAAAAAGCTGTAGACAGTGTTGATATGAATATCTTAAAAGGAGATATTTACGGTTTTATCGGCAGAAACGGTGCGGGAAAAACAACTTTAATCAGAATTTTGTTGGGACTTTGCGAGAAAGATAACGGGAATATAAAATTATTTGGAAGCGAAGATCTGTTAAAAGGAAGAGATAAAATCGGATGTATAATTGAAAATCCGGGATTTTTTCCGAAAATGACTGCAAAAAATAATATCTTGGCACAGTCAAAAGTTATGGGTGTTGAAATGTCAGATCAGGAAGTTAATGATCTTCTTAGTTTGGTTGGACTTGATCCTAATATGAAAAAGAAAACTAAGGATTTTTCATTGGGAATGAAGCAAAGATTGGCGATAGCATTATCTCTTGTTGGAAATCCGGAGTTTTTAGTTTTGGATGAACCTACAAACGGACTTGATCCTGAAGGGATAAGAGATGTCAGAAACTTAATTTTGAAATTAAATAGAGAAAAAGGTCTTACTGTTTTAGTTTCAAGTCATATTTTGAGTGAGTTACATAAATTTGCAACAAGATATGGAATAATTGATAACGGAAAATTGATTAAAGAGCTTACTTCAGAAGAATTGGAAAGTCAAACATCCGGAGGTTTTGAAATAATATGTAAAATTGAAGATGTTGAAAATATAAAAACTATTTTTGAAGAAAAAAATGTAAAATATAACTTTGATGCATCTAAAAACAGATTTTTAATTTTTGATTTAGACGATTATGATTCATTATTAAAAGAATTGACACTTCAAGGAATAATACCGATTTCGTATCATACAATTAATGCTGATCTGGAAGATTACTTCTTGAAATTGATAGGAGGGTTGAGAAATGAATAGAATTTTAAAATATGACGCTTTTAAAATTAAAAAGTCAAAATACTGGTGGATTTGTATGTTAATATCAGCTTGTTTGGTAACTTTGGCAGTTGTTTTGGTTGCTAATGTCAATAGTGTTGATCCTACAGCGACAAGTCGTGGTTTATCAAGTTATAAACGTATAATTTTCGGAGCAAATATTGTTTTGTTTCTTATAATTTTGAGTATATTTATAGCGGAGGATTTCAAAAACGGGACAATTAAAAATATTGCGTCTAAAGGAATATCCAGAAAAAATATAGCTATATCAAAAATTATTGGGGTTTTAATTTTTGCAACAATATTTGTTTTTGTAAATGTCATTTCAGGAATAGTTTCTGCAATTTTGATTGACAGTAAATTTGTTCTTTCATCTTCAGATATGACAAATTTATTAAAATACACTGCATTAAATCTATTACAAGTTTATACTTATAGTTGTATTTTTACTTTTGTTGCGTTTTTGGTGAAAAGTGCGGGAAGTTCAATAGCTATCGGATTCGGTTTGCAATCTGTAATACCGTTGATATTTAATTTGATAGACGCATTTGTAATAAAATCAGAAAGTATGAATATATCAAATATATTGCCATCATTTTTAGTACAGTTAATGTCACAAAACACAAATAATTTAGCACAAATTACAACAAAAAGCGGAAGTTTAACAATATATGTTGTTGCAATGTTGATTGAAATGATAGTGTTTGGAGTGCTTAGTATATTTATTTTTACTAAAAGAGATATAAAGTAGATTATATTTATTATAAAAATAAAATCTATGATAAATTGTTATAAAATTTTAAAGATATTATCTTAAAACAAAAAAGGATTAACTTTTGTAAAAAGCAAAAGTTAATCCTTTTTATTTTTTTCAATAAAAATTAAAAACACGAAATAAAATAATATTGACTTTTTTTATCAAATACTGTATTATTTACTGGTAATTAATAGTACATATCATTATTGTGTTAGGGGGATTTATGAAAAAATTTTTAAAAAAACTTTTAGTATTTATTTTTATATTTTCTTTGATTGTACCAAAAAGTTCATTTGCAACAGATGATGATTGGTTTTTTGAAGATGATGATAATTCGAGTATCAGACATGAAGACAGGATTGACAAAAAAGAAAATGAGTATGATGAAATTAAAGACTTGTTTGGAGATGAAATTGTAAAAGAAAATCCTAAAAAAGAAGATGAAAAAAAGGATGAAGAAGAAAAAGATGAGTCTGATGATATTTCAAAAAGAGAAGATGATGTGGAAGAAAAGGAAACATCACAAAATTTCAAAGAGTGGGATGTTAAAAATTTTGTTATTGAGGGAGATACTGTTTACGGTTTTTCAAGCGAGGGAATTGAAAAGTTAAAAACAGACGGTAATCTTGTTTTACCAAGTAAGAAAGGTGATAAAAATATTACTAAAATAGCAAGTTTTGCTTTTCATCCTAAAAAGAATGAAGAAATTCCAAATTATATAGACAGAGATGAAATCAACGGAGAAAAGACAAATAAAGATGTTGATGGCTATGAAATCAAAAATTTAGGTTTAGCTTTTAATGATACTTTATTGAAGTCGGTTACAATTCCGAACGGTTACACGTTTATAGGACAGGATGCCTTTGTTTATAATAAAAACCTGTCAAAGGTTAATTTTGCTCAAACGATAGAAAAAATAAGTGATTATGCTTTTTCTCATATTTCAATTGATGGTTCTGTCACATTGCCTGAAAGTTTGAAAAAATTGGGCGACTCTGCTTTTATGGACAGTACAATATCAGGAAAGTTAATTTTACCTAAAAATTTAGAAGATTTAGGAGAAAGAACTTTTAAGGGGAATTTAATATCTGATGTTGAATTTAAGGGAGAAAAGATAAACAAAATAGGAGAGAAAGTCTTTGAAGACAATAAAATTGAAAAGATAAACATTCCTGACAGTATAAAAGAGATAGCTACAGATGCTTTTAACAGTAATTACGGAGATGAAGATTATGGTTATATCGTTACACTTTGGACAAAGGGAAAGAATAATAAAAATAATTTAGCGGGCGGATCATTCTATGTTGATCCAAAAGAAGATAAAAAAGTCCAAAAACCGGATATTAATTATAAAATTTGGGAAAGTGGAGACTTTAACTATAATGACAAAGGAAATGAAGTTACAGGTTTTTCTGAAAGAGGAAAGTTAAAGGTAAGAAAAAATAAAAATTTGGAAATTCCGAACGAAAATAACGGAATTAAAATTACAGAAATCGGAAAAGATGCTTTCAGAAATGTAGATTTCGGCAATGAAACTTTGAAAAAATACGATTTGGAAAGTGTTAAATTACCAAAGAGTATAGAAAAAATCGGAGATTTTGCTTTTCAGTCAAATTATATAAAAGAGCTTGATGTTCAAGATAACGAGAATTTAATTTCCATTGGGAAAGGTGCGTTTATGAATAACAAAATAGAAATGTTAAGTTTAAACGACAATTTAAAGGTTATTGATGATGCGGCTTTCCATATTAACAATATAAATATGGTTTTGTTGCCTAAAAATGTTGAGAAAGTAGGTTTTTCGGCTTTTAGAGAAAATAAAATAGAAAATCTTTTATCAAGTTCCGAAAAACTTACCGAAATAGGAGAAATGGCATTTTTAGGAAATGCGATTGAAAATTTAGATTTATCGGAAATTAAGAATTTAAAAATTATCGGAGTTCAAGCATTTGCAGGAAATTTAATAAGTGAAATTAAATTTCCTCAAAGTATTGAAGAAATAAGGGAAGAGGCTTTTAGAAAAAACAGTTTACAAAAATTAAATTTGCCTAACAGTGTAAAGAAAATTGCTTTTAATGCCTTTGATGAAAATAAGGGAGATGAGGCGTTTAAAAAAGTAATTATTGAACTTTCAGGTAAAAATTTAAATAATATTCCTGATGGTGAGAATTTTATAGTTAACTTAAATGAATTTACAAAAGATAAAACCGATATAGAAAACACTTTAAAGAGAATAGAAGATTTGAATTTGGATAGTTTACAAGATGATACTAAAAAGCTGTTTTTACAGATAAAATTAGAAGGAAAAAAACTTTTAGAAAAGGAAAATCTGAGAAAAGGAGAATCTTTGAGGTACGTATTTGAAACTAATTTTATATTGGATAGGGCAAATATTGATGTATTGATAAAAAAAGCTAAAGAGGCTATTAAAAATTCAAAAGATGAAAGTAAAAATAAATTACTTGAAAACAAAATTGAATACGCTAAAGCTAACTATGTAAACAGTGCCTTGACAGACAGAAAAGTGAAAAGATTGGAAAAAGAATTGAAATTTTTGACCGACCTTGTGAACAATGAGGGAGAAATTTCTTCTGCTACTATGATTCAAGGAAAATATGAATTAAAAAGTCCTCTTCCTATTCCGTCATATTGGATTGGAGTAAATGTTTATTTTGACAAGGAAGGGAAAATTTTATACGTTTTAGATATGAGTTATACAATAGGAGCTGATCAAAAATCGGAATATGGTGTTGCAATTGAAAATGTTGATGAGGATAATGCGGGGTACCATCAACTTGCTATTGATACATTAGATGACTATGAGGGAATAAGCTACAAAGATATATTGTCAAAAACTGTTGATACTGTCGGAAATATAATACCGGTAGAAAAGGCCGAGTATCATAGAGAAGGAATTTACAATGCGATAAAAGATGCGTGTTCGGATTATAAAAAGACAGTAAAAGACTTAGAAAAAACAGAAGCTGAAAGTGACGCCGAAAAATCTAAAGATGAAAAATTTGAACAAGACAGTAACTTAAATAACACAAAAAAATCATCAAATGATGAAAGACAAACAGATTTTAAAGACAAACGAGGGCTTAAAAAGACAAATCTTAATTCAAATATTTTAGGTTTTGTTTCATTGGCAGTTGTTTCATTTGGAATTTTGTTGATTATAAATAAAAAAAGAACGAATAAGTAGAAATTTAAAAACAGCCGTTACGTCTTTTATAAAAGAAATAATGGCTGTTTTATCATTAATTATTTTTTAGTTTTTATATATACAGTGTACATCGCTATTGTGTTTAATAAAGACGTTATTATTAAAAGAACGTTAGCTCCGAATATTGAACCGTCTATTGTATCGAGGTAGGAACCTATATCTGGTATATTTATTAATTTTGCTCCGAAGTGAAGATGTAAAATTATTGCCATAATAGTTAGGCTGAAACTGAATATCGGAAAAAATACGAAACGGATTACTCCTAAATTATCTTTTTTCAAAAAAATATTTAAAATAGGAAAACTCCACGACAAAAGTCCCAAAGCTATACTTAATACAATAAACATAAAAAAATTCTCCTTAAAATAACTTTTTCTTATTAGATATTAAATATCAACAAAATTATTTTAACATTTACTAAAATTAATGTCAAATTTTGTAAGAATTGTTGGTAAAAAAATATTTTGGGTATAAATAAAATAAATTTGTATAATAAATATAGGAGGTATGTATGAATATCTATGATTTTACTGTAAAAGATATAGACGGAAACGAAGTCAATTTGCAGAAATTTAAAGGGAAAGTGATGCTTGTTGTAAACACGGCAAGTGCTTGCGGATTTACTCCGCAGTTTGAAGGGTTAGAGTTATTGTATCAAAAATATAAAGATCAAGGGTTGGTTATTTTAGGATTTCCTTGTAATCAATTTAAAAATCAAGATTCAGGAACGAATGAAGAAATAAAAACTTTTTGTACTCTAAACTATGGGGTAACTTTTCCGATGTTTGAGAAAATAGAAGTAAACGGAAAAGATGCACATCCGATATACAAGTTCCTAAAATCAAAAAAATCAGGAATACTTGGTAATAAAATAAAATGGAATTTTACAAAATTTTTGATTGACAGGGAAGGTAATGTGGTTGAACGTTATGCTCCGACAACAAAACCGGAAGATTTTGACGCTGATATATTACAACTTTTAAATAAAATTTAAAAAATTTTTGAAAAACCGAATTTTTATTCGGTTTTTTATTTTTATAAACACATTAAAAAAAAGTTCGGTTTTTAAAATTTCGTAAATATGTTATAATAATCTTAATGTTTACGCATAGTGGTAAACATTAAGATTATTTCACCATAATTACAATAAACAAATTATTAAAAAGAAATTATGGTATAATAATTGAAAAATTACGCATAGTGGTAAACATTAAGATTATTTCGTCATAATTTACCGGAATTTGAGTTATAAACTTACGTTTTTAATGTAGTGTTTAAAAATGTTAAAATGATTGAATGGAGAAAAATATGGTTGACAACAAGAAAAAAATACTTTTGATAGATGGGTCGAGTTTGATTTTCAGAGCTTTTTATGCTATCAGAAATTTAACTACCAAAGACGGCGTTTTTGTTAATGGCGTATACGGCTTTTTGAATATGTATTATAAGGCTTTGGAAATTGTAAATCCTACTCATGTTGTTGTTGCTTTTGACAGAGGTTCAAAAACTTTCAGACATCAGGAGTTTTCGGATTATAAAGCAACAAGGGATAAGGCTCCTGATGAAATTTCATACCAATTCGGAATTTTAAAAGATCTTTTGGATTCTATGAATGTAAAGCATATTGATATGGATAATTTTGAAGCTGATGACATTTTAGGAACTGTTGCAAAACTTGCTCAAGCGAATGATTTTGAAGTTAATATTTTCACCGGAGACAGAGATTATTTACAACTTGTTGATGAAAATATTTTTGTTCATTTGACTAAAAAAGGCATAAGTGAAATGAAACTTATGACTTTGGAATCAATAAAAGAAGAGTACGGTTTAAGTCCAAAACAACTTATAGATGTGAAAGCATTGCAAGGAGATAGTTCAGATAATATTCCGGGAGTTAAAGGTGTTGGGGAAAAGACAGCTCTAAAGCTCATTTCAGACTATGGAAGTTTAGATAATCTTTATGATAATTTATCTGATTTAAAGGGCAAACTTAAAGAAAATCTTGAAAATGAAAAAGATAAGGCTTATCTTAGCAGACATCTTGGAGAAATATTTTTATCCGTTCCGATAGATTTTTCTTTAGACGATGTTAAACTTGTAGATGTTGATAGAGAAAACTATGTCAAAAAACTTGAAAAATTGGAGTTTAAAAGTATTATAAATAAATACTTTAAAAACGATAATGCTTCTATCGATAAAACTATTAATAAAATTGAATTTGAATTTTTAAATTTTTCTGAAACTTTAAAAAATATTTCAAGCGATAAAAGTGTAACCGTAAAGTTTTTTTCTGATGAACACTATATTAAAAGAGAAAATTTTTATGTAGGGATTTATTCAAGTAATAATAAAAAAGTTTATATATCTAAAAATGTTGATTTTTCGGAACTTGAACAGTTATTTAATTCAAATATAAAAAAAATAGGTTATGATATAAAAGAAGAGCTTTATCTACTTTTAAGAAATAATAAAGTGTTTTCGGATGATTATGACGATGTTATGATTTTAGAATATTTAATTGATTCAAACAAGGGAAATTATGAGATAGAAAAAGTTGCTAAGGAAGAACTGAATTTTAATATTTTGGATATTAAAGATGTTATGGGCAAGGGAAAAAACAAAAAGAGCTTTTTTGAATTAGATGAAAGTGTAATTTTTGAGTTTGTGTCACAAAGCGTTTATGCAATACATAAATTATATGAAATTTTTGAAAAAAAAGTCAAAGAAAATGATTTGTCAACTCTTTATGAAACTGTTGAAAAACCTTTAATCAAAGTTCTTTCCGATATGGAAAATTCAGGGGTTGCAGTTGACAGAAGTGTTCTTTTAAAATTAAAAGAGGAGTATCAAATACGTGCCGATGAATATGAAAATAAAGTTTATGAACTTGCCGGTGAAACTTTCAATTTGAATTCTCCTAAACAGTTGGGAGTAATTTTGTTTGAAAAACTGAATCTGCCTGTGATTAAGAAAACAAAAACAGGTTATTCAACGGATGTTGAAGTTTTGGATAAACTTTCTTTTGAACATGAAATAGCAAGTTATATTTTAAAGTACAGAACGCTTAATAAATTGATTTCAACGTATTTAGACGGACTTTGCGAATACATTATGAGTGACGGAAGAGTTAGAACATCTTTTAAACAAACCATTGCAGCTACAGGAAGATTAAGTTCTGTTGACCCTAATTTACAAAATATTCCCGTAAGAACTGTAGAAGGAAGAAATATCAGAAAAGCATTTGTATCTGAAAAAAATAAAATTTTGCTTGATGCCGATTATTCACAAATTGAGCTTAGAGTTTTAGCTCATTTGGCAAATGATTCCGTTATGATTGATGCTTTTAAGAATGATTTGGACATTCACAGTAAGACCGCAAGTGAAGTTTTTGATGTAGACCTTAAAGAAGTTACTGAAACTCAAAGAAGAAATGCAAAAGCCGTAAATTTTGGAATTGTTTATGGAATAAGTGATTATGGTTTATCAAAGGATTTGAATATTACAAGAAAAGAAGCAAAGACTTATATTGACGGTTATTTATATACTTATAAAGATATAAAAAAATATATGGACGATATTGTTTTGATGGCAAAAAAAGACGGTTATGTTACTACTGTTTTGGGTCGTAAAAGATATATTCCCGAAATTAATTCAAAAAACTTTAACATAAGAAGTTTTGGAGAAAGAATCGCACTTAACACTCCTATTCAGGGAAGTGCGGCAGATATAATTAAACTTGCGATGATAAAAGTTTATGATATTTTGAAAAGTGAAAATTTAGATGCAAAATTAATATTACAGGTTCATGATGAGCTTATAGTAGAATGTTGTAAAGATGATGAAACCAAAGTTGCAAAAATTTTAAAGGATACAATGGAACAAGTTTTTAAATTAAAATTGCCATTAAAAGCAGATATCGGTAAAGGAGGAAATTGGTATGAGTCGAAATAAAAAATATATTGTTATCACAGGTCAAATAGCAAGCGGTAAAAGCAGTATATCAAAACTTTTGGAAAATAGAAGTGAAGATTTTTTAGTGTTGGATGCTGATGACCAAATTAATGATTTATATAGGCGAGGAGCTGTTTTGTATGATGTTTTGGTTAATGAATTTGGAGATAGCATTTTAAATGAAAAAAGAAATATTTCTAAGGCACGACTTAGAGAAGTGGTATTTTTTAATGACGAAAACAGAAGGAGATTAAATGATTTAACTCACCCTGTTATTTTAAGAAATATGGTTAATATTGCTAAAAATTCAGATAAGGAAACAGTGTTTTTGCAAATTCCGCTTTTAAACGAGTCAATTAAAAAATTGGAAAAACTTATAGATATTTCAGAAGTTTGGAATATAACCGCAAGAGATGATATAAGGTTTGACAGATTGATGCAAAGAAAAGGTATGACAGAATCTGTTGCCAAGAGAATAATGGAAATACAGTCCGGTTTTGACAGTGATAAATATGATATTTTAACTGTTGAAAACAACGGAGATATTGATGAATTGGAAGATAAAATAGACTTGTTTTTTGAAAATGGAATTTTGGCAAAAAAATTTAAAAAAGGCCTTTTGAACAGAAAAATTCCTAAAGCTGTTCAAAACGAATTTTTAGAGGAAAAAAATGATAGTAACATTTCAGCCACATCGGAACAAAAGTTTGAGGATGAAGAATATTTAAGAGAACTTTTCAAAGAAAGTGATGATAAAAATATTGAAACGGTTTCTGACTTAATTAAAGAAGACGTTGATAAAAATATTTACGGAGAAACTACAAATTTAGATAAAACTAAAATTGTAAAGTTAATAGATGCCGAAGAATTCGAAAATAGAAACACAGATGAAGAAAGAAATTTTTTCTTTGATGAAGTTTCGGACGAAAAAAAATTTGATTCAAAGAAAGTTAAGGGAAAGAAAAAGATGAAAATATGGAAAAAAATTCTAATTAGCTTGTTGGGAATTTTGATACTTTTAAAAGTGTTATTTTTTGGAGCTGTGGCTTATGGCGGAAAAAATTATCCGGTTAAATATGTTGAACAAATAAACAAATATGCTTCAGAGTATAATGTTGACCCAAAACTTGTAATTGCAATAATGAAAGTGGAAAGTAATTTTAATCCTACTGCACAAAGTCACGCGAATGCAAAAGGATTAATGCAACTTTTACCTGAAACCGCAAAGCACGTCGCAACATTACTGAAAGTTGATGAAAGTTCCGTAGATCTTAATGATGAGGAAACAAATATAAAATTCGGAACTTATTATTTAAGATATCTTATGAACAACTTTACAAATATGGATACGGTTTATGCAGCGTATAACGGCGGAATGGGAAATGTTCAAAAATGGTTGAAAGATGAAAAATATTCAAATGACGGAGTAAGTCTTTATAATATTCCTGCGAGTGAAACAAAAAACTATGTTACAAAGGTAAATAAAGCACTAAAAGCGTATGAAATTTTGTACGGAGATAAATTACCTACAAACACGAAAACAGGATTTTCAAGATTTATAGAAAATTCAAAGAATGTTATAAAATATCTTATAAAAAGTTTTTAAATAAAAAATTGTAAAAGTAATTGATTTAGTCAATTACTTTTTTATTACAAAATAATAAAATCACTTTGTTAATTAATATGAAAATTATTAAAAAATAATTTTAAAGTTTTATATCAGTGATGAATGATGCTTTTTTTAAAAAATTCTAAAATTTTATTTTAAAAAACGAGTAAATTAATAAATAAAAAAAATCTGAATTGACAGTTTTAAACTACATTCTATAAAAATTGATCTATAAAAATACTATAAAATTAATTTTAGTTATAAAATTTATAAATTTAGTTCGTTTATACAATTGACAAAATGTTTACATTGTGCTATTATAATAAAAATATCTTATATATTTTTGTTAATTGATTAAAATATTTTATATTTTTTTATTTTTATAGGAGGTTTATATGTTAAAAAGTTCTAAGAGAAGAATGAAAAAAGTACTTTCACTGTTTTTGTTGTGCGGAATTTTAGTTTCACCGCTTAGTTTAGGATTTTCCACTTTTTCTCATGCGGAAAAACAGGTTGAAAATTCTAAAGAGGAAAAATTGAATTCAACAACTTTAAAAATTGTTGATGAAAACGGAAATTTGGTAAAGCAACCGATTAAATTCAGAGTTATTGATTCTTGGGATTATATGTATTACAAACAAGATCCAAATTCTGTTAATAAGGTTGATCTTGTAAGTTCTGATGGTTTATTGGATTTAAAGCCTGTAACAGAAACTGACCTTAAAGATGCTTTTTGTCAAATTTTGGTTTTAGATCAACCGAATTCAAAAATTTTGAATTTGAAAGAAAACTCCGGAACAATTGATCAAGTTGTTTTTCACTTAAATAAAGATAAATCAGACGGGTCAATGGTTGTTAAACGTTTTTTAAAAGATAACTCCTCAGAGACGATTGACAGTTTAAAAATCAGTGGACTTAAATTTGATGAGAGTATATCAAATTCTGAAATTTCTGATGTAAAAAAAGATGAGAAATATGTAAATGAATATAAAAACTATGGAAAAGAAGTTACTGTTCCAGATATTGAAGTAGTTTATGAGGATGGTAAAAAAGTTGAAGACAATGTTCACTTTCATACATTTGATAAGGATTCATCATCTACTTCCATACATGATTATTATGTAAAAAACGGAAAATTAACAGGAGTGAAAGCTCCTATAGGACACAGGATGAAGTTAGGTATTCCTAAGCCACAAAACGAAACTCATACTCTAACCGACAGTACGAAAGCGACTTTTAATTATATATGGTTTAAGGTTGATGATGACGGAAAAGCAATTCGTTTTGATGACAAAGATAATAAAATTATCGGAAATTTGGATAAAGTTACGGTTTTAGATAAAAAAACTTTAATTGGTACAAAGCCTCAAGGTGAAAGAGTAAAAAAAGAAATAGATATATTTGATATAACTTCAAATGTTTTGGTTAATAAAGATTCTGTAAAATTTTCTGTCACAGGTGACGGAGAAGTAAGAGAAGTTAAAAGCGAAAACGGAAAAATTTCCATTGATTTATACAAAAATGTAAAGTATTCTATAAGTCTTATACGAAGTATGGAAAATCCTTTCAAGATGGATGGATTTAAATTTATTTTGGGGGATGACGGACAATTAAAATATGAAAACGGAGAAGAGTTTACAAAATTAAAAGTTTATCAAGGTACTTATACTGTTCGTATTTATGTCCTTCACGGCAATAAATTTGTAAAAGATGTTGGTTTTCAAATTATTGAAGACGGAAGTAAAAAAATTCAGGAAAAAGTGAGCGGAACACAGTTTGTAACTTTTGAAACGGAAATCGGAAAATCATACACGATAAAGTTAAAAGATAATGATACATATACTATGGAACCGGTTCATATAACTATGAAAGTTTATCCTAAAGACGGGCTGTACTGGCCAATGTTGGATCAAGATAAGGTTCCTAAGGGAGATGACGGAAAACTCAAAGCATTTCAGTTAAAGAGAAAAGATGGAATCGGAAATGATGAAAATACTTTAAATCCTAATTCCCCTTGTCCTAAATCAGATTGTGTAATCAGTAAACACAAGGTAACAACATTACCTATTTCTGTAAAATCAAGAGATAATTCTGATGTTGACGGATTGGAATTTAAGTTATTTAACTCAAGTAAACAAAGATTTGAGGGAGTTTATAGAGTGAAAGACGGAAAACTTCCGGAACTTGAATTAATGTCCCAAAATAATTATTTCTTACAGTTGGTTGATAAAAATTATTCTGCAAAGAATGTGTATATCACTGCTAATGAAGATGGAAAGTTGCCTTATAATTTTAAAACAAATTCTGTTCAAAGCGAAATAATTGTGGATAAAAAAGTTGTTGCCTCAGAAACAAATACAAAGCACTCTATGACACTTAGAGTTGTGTATAACGGGAAAGTTGTTGATAATGTTAAACTTAAATTTATAAGTGAATTTGAAAATTTTGAAGTGACATCAAAGGATGGACAGGTTACTGTTGATTTGTTCGAAGATGTAACATATGTTGTTAAACCTGTTGATGAAAATTATAAAGTTGATGTATTTCCTTTGGTTGTAAAAGATAAGTCTGAATATGGAGAAGGATATGGAAAATATACTTATGATCATTCTTCTTGTAATGGAGTTACAACTATTTTCTTAAAAGATAATGATAAAAAGTTAAATAATTCTTCTGTAACTTGTACTTCCGGTCGTACAACTATTTACGGAATGAATTTCAATGATCTGCAATTAGTTATGGACAGACTGGATAAAGAAAATTTTGAAACTTTAAAGAACAGAGATGTTGATGTTATAGATGTTGTATTGATAAATCCTCACAGATGTGAAAGAACAAAGATTGCTTATGGAGATTTTAGAATAAAAAGAGAATTGACAAATGATAAAACGGTAGAAAGAGTCTATTATTTTAACAATGGTGTCGAAGAAGAATTGAACTTCACTCAAAACGGAAAAATGTTAGATATTGAAGGTGTAAAAGATTTAGGAATCAAACAACTTGTTATTCAATACAAAGACAAAAGTGCTAAAGTTGACGAAATTAAAGCTATAGAAATTGTGTTTGGAGCAAGACAAGAAATTAAAAAGGGTGAAAGATTTAAAACTGTAAAATTAGATGCTGATTTTGAAAACTTTAGATCAATAACTGTTGACGGCAAAGAATTGAGTAAAGAACTGTACACTGTGAGAAAAGGAAGTACAATAGTAGATTTTAAAAATGAATTTACAGAAATTTTAGGATACGGAGAACATAAAATTGTATTTGAATTTACTGATGGCAGAGCCGAAACAACATTTGTTATTTTAAATGACGAAAAAGATGATAATCTAAAAGATAACAGTTCAAAAGTTGATAATTCAAAAGTTAATAATCAAAATTCAATTACTGATAATAAAGTGGTAACTACTCAAAAACTTCCAAGAACGAATATTGCATTTTCGGATTTTATGATATTAACTCCGATAATTTCTTTGGGAATGGCTTTTGTAGGGTTAAAGAAATACAAAAAATAATTTTTAAATAGTTGATACAATTAAGAGATTAATTTCGATAGGGAGTTAATCTCTCTTTTTTTGAAAGTTTTTTAAATAGTATGTATAAAATATTGAAAAATTTGTAAGTGTATGATATTATAAAAATGATATTAAATTTCAAATTTAATTATTTTTAATCATAGAAATTTTACGGAATTTTTATATACTATTTTAAAAAGAAAGGTGGTAGGATTTGTGTTATACAATAAAGTAGGGATTAGAACTTTAAAAGGTGCTAAGACAAACTATTTTTGGGGAGTCATAGGAGTTTTGATTGATGATTTGGCAGTTATACCTATTGCAGGGGTTTTGGGATCTTTAATAGATTATTTGAAAAATGATAATTTTCAATTGAGTGTTGTGTTCTTGCGTTTAGGTATTATGTTTTTGTTGGTTTTGGCATCTTATTTGGGATTTATAACTTTTGCGTATTGTTGTTTCGGTTCTTCAGGTAAGATAAAGATGTATTATAAACAGAGAATTTTTTATAAAATGTTGAAAAAATCTCCTGATTTTTTTGATAAGTACACTTCAGGAGATATTATGGCACTTTCGTCAAACGATACGAGATTTATTCATGAGTATTTTGGCTTTGGGATTATGCAACTTATAGATTTTACGATAATTCCTCTTGTAACGATTATATATCTTAGTATATTTATTTCTTTTGAACTTACACTAATGATTTTGTTACCGTATCCTCTGATTATATTATCTACAAATTATTTTGGGAAGAAAATTCATGATGTAACTACAAAATCAAACGAAAAATTCGGAAATGTAAATCAAGAGATTTTAGAAAATATTGAAGGGATAAGGTTGGTTAGAAGTTACGTAAATGAACAGGTAAGGCTTAATAAACTTTCAAAGGTTGTAAAAATTTACTTTGATTTAGTTTATATACAAAGTAAATTTTATATCTATATGTATGAATTTAATGAACTTTTAAAAGAAATTTCTTTAGCTATAGGATTTATTTTCGGGATGTATTTGATTAATGTGGGACGAATAAGTGTAGGGCAATTGGTTTCGTTTTTTGCTATTTGCGGTTCGTTTGCCTGGTCATTTACCGCCGCAGGAATGCATTTTAATTTTTATAAAAGAGCTGATGCCGCAATAGACAGGATAAATGCCTTTTTGGAGGATACAACTGAAGTTAAAGACGGAACTTTGGAGTGCGGAGAATTTAAAAGTTTAGAATTTAAAGATTTTTCTTTTAAATATCCTAATTCTGAAAATTATACTTTGAAAAATTTAAATTTCAAATTGAATCGTGGAGAAACTTTGGGAATTGTTGGAAGAAGCGGAAGCGGGAAGACGACTTTGGTAAAACAAATCTTAAGACTGTATAATTTTGATAACGATAAAGTTTTTTTAAACGATATTCCTTTTGAAAAGTATAAGCTTCACTCTGTACGAAAAAAATTCGGATATGTAAGTCAGGAAAATGTGTTACTTTCGAGTACGGTAAGAGAAAATATACTGTTCGGCGACGAATTTTTAAATGATGAAAAGATAATAGAAGTTATGAAAAAGGCGGATTTTTATAAAGATATTGAGAATTTAAAAGACGGTTTGGATACAGTGGTAGGAGAACGGGGTCTTGGACTTTCCGGAGGTCAAAAGCAAAGAATTTCTCTTGCAAGAGCCTTGTACAGAGATCCGGAAGTTTTGGTTTTAGACGATTCTTTTTCTGCAGTTGATGCGAATACGGAGTTTAATATTGTAAATTCTTTGAAAAAGTATAGAAAGACTAAAACGAATATAATTGTATCTCATAGAATTTCAGCGGTTGAACATTCGGACTTGATTTTGGTTTTAGAAAACGGAAAAATTGTTGAGTGTGGAAAACACAGTGATTTAATATCAAAAGGCGGATGGTATAAGGAACAATTTGAGTATCAGAGTTTAAATGATGATAAGGAGGAAACTTATGAAGAGTAAAAAAATGAAGTTTTTGATTTCCTACCTTAAATATGAAAAAGGGTTGTTGTTCTTTGGAGCTTTTTTGTGTATTGTAGTCGGATTTATATCAGCGTATTTGCCTATTATAATTTCAAATGTTATAAATACGAATTTTTCTGATATAAAAAACTTTAACGAATTTATATTTTATAACGGAACTTTGTATTTGGGATTGAGTTTTTGTATGATAGGATTGACTACTGCATTCAAAAGTATTTTTGCTAAGATGTCTTCTAAACTTGCAAGTAAGATACAACTTGATTTGTCTGAAAAAATGCAAAAACTTGAAATGAATTATTTTGACAGTGCAAGTGCAGGAGATTTAGTTTCAAGATTTACTAACGATACGGATACTATCAGGAATTTATACGGAACTACTTTTATAGATATCTTTACGATAGTTGTTAATATTGTAATAATTTTAGCGGTTGTAATAAGAACTAATGTGTATATGTTTTTGATAATAGTCATCTATCTTCCTGTAATGTATTTTGTTTCAAAATTTTATGCTAAAAAAATAGAAACTGTTGAAAAAAACATAAGAAAAAAGGAAGGGATTACAAGTTCAATTTATAACGAGAGTTTAAAAGCACTGCAAGTTGTTCAAATATTTGCAAATGAAAAAAATTTGAAAAAAAGTTTTGACGAACAAAATGAAGAAGTAAAAAAATTATATATAAAAAGAGCGGTTTTTAATGCGACATTTTCGTTTAATTTCTCAAGATTTGTATTAGGGTTAAGTAACATACTCTTGATTTTAGTTTTTTCTTTACTTAAATATAATGCCGTATATGTAAATATCGGATTGTTATATTTGATTATAACGTACAATCAAAGAATTTTAAATTTATACGGTCATTTTCTGTTTCAGATAAACGGCTATAAAGCATCGTTTGTAGCTTGTGACAGAATTTTAAAAATATTGGAAGTTCCTTTTGAAAAAAATGGAAATAAGAAAATTGATTTGGAGGGAAATTTAGAATTTAGAGATATTTATTTTGAATATAAAAAAGATATTCCTGTTTTAAAAGATGTAAATTTTAAACTTGAAAAAGGAAAGTCGATTGCATTTGTCGGAGCCACAGGAAGTGGAAAATCGACAATTATGAATTTGGTTTTAGGATTTTATGAAAACCAAAGAGGAGAAATTTTAGTTGAAAATAATGAACTTAAATCTTTAGACAAAAAATATTTAAGAGAGCAAATGGCAATAGTTCTTCAAGAGCCGTATATATTTACAAGCACAATATCGGAAAATATCTCTATGGGGAATGAAAAGATTTCAAAAGAAGAAGTTGTCGATGCTATAATAAAGGTCGGAGGAAAAGAACTTTTAGAAAAAAGAGAACAGGGAGTTGACACTTTCTTAAATGAAAACGGAAAGGAATTGTCACTTGGTGAAAAGCAAATTCTTTGTTTTGCAAGAGCTATAGTCAGAAACCCGAAAATTTTAATTTTAGACGAAGCAACGTCAAATATAGACACGGAAACTGAAAAAATAATAAATTACGGAATAGAAGTTCTAAAAAAGAACCGAAGTACAATTATCATAGCGCACAGACTTTCTACTATAAAAGACTGTGATACAATAGCTATGCTTGAGGACGGTAAAATTATCGAAATAGGAAACCATAACGAACTTATGAATCTTTGTGGAAAATATAAACAATGGTACGAAATTCAATCATCTAAAAAATATGATTAAAGAATTTGTATTTTTATAACAAAGCCCCCATTTGTGATGTAAATTATCACAGACGGGGGCTTTTTGCTGTAATTAAAGTTTAGTGATGAAAATTTAGAAAAGGAAAATATTAAAATAAATAGGAAGATTATTAAATTAAAATAAAAAATAATATGATATAATATATAAAATGGTGTTTTTTTAACAAATAATAAATCATTAGACAAATTGTCTAATGATAAAAATAAAGATATAAAACAAAAAAATTTAGAACATAAACAGGAGAATATGGAAAGGAGAAAGGTAATGAAAGTTAATTTAAATGAATTTTTTAAAAATAGAAGAAATAAGGTAATAGCTTGTGGAGTTGTAGCAGGTGTTATTTTAACAGGAGCGGGAATTTTTGTAAATTTACAAATGCAAACTAAAAAGCAAGAGGAGTTAAGAATAGCGGAAGAAAAGGCTAAGGAAGAAAAGGAAAAGGCTGACAAAATTGCGAAAGCTGAGGAAGAAAAGAAAGCTAAAGAGCTTGAAGAAAAGAAATTAGCTGAAGAAAAAGCAAAGAAAGAACAAGAAGAGAAAGAAAAGGTAGAAAAGGAAAAAGAAGAAAAAGAGAAAGAAAGCGGAAAAGCTGAAGTAGACGAAAGAGAAAGTAAAGGTTATAACGGACAAGGTGAAAATAAAGTTGTAAATAACAAGACAACATCAAACAATAACAGTTCCAATACTAATATCAACAAAAATAATTCAAGTAATAACAATTCAAACAGCAATAACAACAAGAAAACTTGGGAAGTTGAGGGTGATGGATATGCTACTTATTTAGGAAACTCAGGGATGTTTTTTAACAGTAAAGGAGAAGCTGATAATTGGGCATTTGCTCAACTTGAAAACTCTAATAGTAGTTGGAAAAAATCTGGTTATCGTCGGTTTGCTACATCACAATGTAAACATAATGGGAAAATTGGTTGGACTATTAGCTTTAGATAAATAAGACAAAATTTTTAAACAATTCAATAAAAATAAATCAATGAGAAGTTAGAAAAATAGCTTCTCATTTTTTTATATAAAAATTTTTAAAAAAGAAAGGAGATTTTTTATGAAAAAAATCAAAGAAAAAGTCTTGAAGTTTTTTGAAATTTCAAGCAAATTAAAAAGAGTAGAATCTTTTGCTTTAGCTTTTTTACTTAGCTTTTTAGCAATTGCACCGAGTTTAAAAGCAGCAACGGGAAGCAGTGAGTGGATGCCCGGCTTTTACTACAAAGCAAGCGGTGGAACTTACGGACAGATGACAAGACTGTATATAGGGGGAGAAGATGTTTTTTGCTTAGAACCCGGAAAAGGCTTTATAGACGGAGAGTACAGTCAAGGCAATGTATCAAGTGTTTTGAGTGAGTCAAACTTAAAAAAGATTGAATTTATAATATATATTCAATTAAAATGGGCTATTGAAAATTCGATAGCCCATTTGTGTTTTTATTTGTATAATAAATATTCCAACATTAATTTGAAAGTATTTTCTATGCCGAGTATATGTGTTCTTTCATAACTGTGACTTGCATCTACTCCCGGTCCTATTAATGCACAACGAATATCGTGGCCTGCCCTTAGTGCGGCGGTTGCATCTGATCCGTAATGAGGGTAAATGTCTATTTTGTAGTCAATATTTTTTTCTTCGGCGATTTTTCTTAAAGTATTTCTCATTCCTAAG
>JALEHY010000055.1 GCA_022770425.1 Parvimonas sp.
TGCCAAAGCAAAAATTTATTTTGGTAAAAGGTAAAGGAAATCCGAATGAAGTAGATTTCTCAGACAGAATATCCGCATTATATTCTCTTGCCTATGCCATTAAAATGTTGTTTAAAAATGCAATGAAAAATAAAACTGATAATGAGATTACAGATTTTACGGTATATCCATTGGAGGGCTTTTGGAAAAAAGTAAATGGAGAAGAGCTTGATAAAAACAAACTGGAATACATATTGATGATTAAACAACCTGATTTTATTACACAAGATATATTTACAAAGGCATTTGAGAATATAAAAAAGAAAAAGCCTAACGCATTGTATGATGAAATAAGTTTTAGAGAAATAGAAGAGGGTAAATCAATTCAGATTTTACATGTTGGAAGTTATGATGATGAGCCGAAATCATTTGAACTGATGAATGAATTTGCAAGAAAACTTGATCTTACAAGAATAGGCGATTTTCATAAGGAAATATACCTAAGTAATAAAAAGAGGACATCAGAAGAAAAACAAAAAACTATATTAAGATATTCAGTGAAATAGGAGAAATTTATTATGCCAAGACCAACGACAAAAAATGATTTAATGGCTGCTGCCAAAGAAAACTATGAAAAATTAAATTTATTTATTTCAAAGATGACTGAGGAAGAGTTAAATACACCATTTGAGTTTTCAAAAGATGAAAAGAAAAAAGAAACCCATTGGAAAAGAGATAAGAATCTAAGAGATGTTTTAATTCATCTCTATGAATGGCATCAACTTATTTTGAATTGGGTACATTCCAATCAAAAGGGAGAAGAAAAACCATTTTTGCCTGAACCATATAACTGGAAAACTTATGGAGATATGAATGTGGAGTTTTGGAAAAAACATCAAAATACTTCTCTTGAAGACGCAACTAGAATGTTTCATAAATCCCATAGCGATGTTTTACAGTTGGCTGAAACCTTTACAAACGAAGAACTCTTTTCAAAAGGTGTATATAAATGGGTTGGAGGAAGTACACTTGGTTCATATTTTGTAAGTGCAACTTCAAGTCATTATGATTGGGCAATGAAAAAGTTAAAGGCTCATCAGAAAAATTGTAAGTCAAAATAATTGGGGTAGTAAAGTGCATTTTATAAAGGCAAAAGGAATACTTTCTTCAAAAAATGGAATGAATTTGTTTAGAGGTTGCACTCATGGATGTATTTATTGCGACTCAAGAAGCAGATGTTACCGGATGAATCATAAATTTGAAGATATAGAAGTAAAGGAAAATGGCATTAGTCTTTTGGAAGAAAGCCTAAAACGAAAGCAAAAAAAATGCATGATTGGTTTAGGGTCTATGACTGATCCATACATTAAAGAGGAACTTAGACTAAATTATACAAGAGCCGCACTTGAGATAGTAAATAAATATGGTTTCGGTATAACGCTTATAACAAAGTCAGCCAATGTTTTGAGGGATTTAGATTTATTTAAAGAAATAAATTCAAAAGCAAAATGTGTAATTCAAATGACATTAACAACTTATGATGAAAAACTTTGTAAAAAGATAGAGCCCAATGTTTCAACAACAAAAGAAAGGGTTGAAGCATTAAAAATATTGCGTGATGAGGGAATACCAACAGTAGTTTGGCTAACTCCGATATTGCCATTCATTAACGATACGGAGGAAAACATTATTGGTATTTTAAATTATTGCAAGGAAGCAAAAGTGTTTGGAATAATATGCTTTGGTATGGGAGTTACACTCAGGGAAGGAAATAGAGAATATTTTTATTCGAAGTTAGATAAAAAGTTTCCAAAGCTGAAAGAACGATATGTCGGAGAATATGGAAACAGTTATGTAATAAGTAGCAGATATAATAAAAAACTAATGAATTTGTTTCACAGATTCTGCGAACAGAATAATGTGGTTCATGATAATGAAGCTATATTTAAATATTTAAGTTTATTTGAGAGAAAAGATATTTTAAATCAACTTAGTTTTTTTGATGAAATTTAAATTAAAGAGACTTTGAGAAAATAAATTAAAAAATAATATTTATTGTTCGTATTAGAAGAGTTTTATAATAAAGAGTATTATATCTTTTAAAAGCAAAAAATTCTAATTTCAAATAGATATTTTTTATATTAAAATGAAAAATATATGTGCCAATGAAGGAAATAAGGAAAAGTAAAAAAAGATGTAACTATTGACATTACATTTAAAAGTGATATAATTATTTTTAGATGAAACCAAGAAGGTTACATTTAAAAATAATTAAAATTTTAGGAGGATATTATCATGACAAACAAAGAAAAAGCATTGGCGCTTATCGAAACTTTTACAACCGGAGATACTGAAAAGGCAAGAGAACTTTTAGCAGATGGATATATTCAGCATAACCTTGCTTATGGAACTGGTGCTAAAGCCTTTATCGGAGCAGTTTCATATCTTGCATCTGCACCTATAAAAACAACAGTAAAAAATATTCGTGCTTTTGAAGATGGTGATAAGGTATTTTTACAAACTGTTTATAATTTTGCAGGATCAGGGGAGCAGGTAGCATTTGATATTTTTCGTTTTGATTCAGAAGGTAAAATTGCAGAACATTGGGACAACTTGGCGATAAAAGCTGAGGCAAATCCATCAGGACATACACAGATAGACGGAATGTTAGAAAAGAAAAATGTGGACAGAGAGGAAACGAGAAAAATTGTAAAAAATTTTGTAGGAGATATTTTACGTGGAGAAAATCCGGATAATCTTACTTCATACTTCAACAAAGATAGTTATATTCAGCACAATATAGCAATTGCAGACGGTCTTTCAGGACTTGGAGTTGCTTTGGAGTCTATGGCAAAACAAGAAATTCAAATGATATATGACAAGACTCATTTTGTACTTGCAGATGGGAATTATGCACTTGCAGTAAGTGAGGGAACTTTTGCTGGAGTGAGAACATCTTATTATGATTTATTCCGTGTTGAAAATAATAAAATTGTAGAACATTGGGATGTTATGGAAACAATAGCTGAAAAAGATACTTGGAAAAACCAAAACGGAAAGTTTTAATATAATAAGCATTGAACTTATATTAAAGATAATGTAGAATAATAACAGGAGGTAATATTATGCAAATATCAAGTAGATTTACAGTAGCTCTGCATATTTTCACTTGTGTAGATACATTCAAAAATGAATATAAGATTACAAGTGATTTTCTTGCAAGTAGTATCAATACAAATCCCGTTATTATTCGAAAGATTCTTACTCAACTTAAAAAGTCAGGACTTATCACAGTAGCAAGAGGAACCGGAGGAATCGAACCGACTAGACCATTAAAAGAAATAACTTTTTATGATGTTTATGAAGCAATTGATCCTATAGAAAACGGAGATTTATTCAACTTTCATGAAAGTCCAAATCCTCAGTGTCCTGTTGGAAAAAATATCCATACTTTGTTGGATAGAAAACTTAAATCTATTCAGTCGGCAATGGAAAATGAAATGAAAAAATATACCATAGATAATCTTAGAGATGAAATGCAGGAACTTTTATCAAAAAAAATGTAAAAAGATGGTTTTAAGTATATGATTTTATATAAGAATAGTTTAATTTACAAAAAAATTGTTTGACAATACTTTATTTTCCAGAAAGAAAAACAGGAAATAACAAATTTTATTATAGAATCGCTTTTAGGTTATAGTAAACACTTTAAAGCATATTCATAAAAGTGTTCATATCTTCGATAGGAGTTATGATAGGGAGGTAAAATATGAGTGAAAATAAACTACAAGAGCAAAGACTTAATTATCTTTTAGACGAATTTAAAGCTGATTCAGATGAATACAAAAATATAGAAATTCCAGACAATATAAATGATAAAAAACGTATTTTACGTTCACTGATGAATATTCGTATGCCAAAGAAAATGTCTAAAACTGTATTAGAGGTGCAAGATGAATTTCTGACAAATTGTATAAAAGAAAAGGGGATTGTAGAACTTTCAGATATACCTGTTCTTAAAAATGAAATTTCTATTTGGCAGGGTGATATTATAAGACTTAAAGTAGATGCCATTGTAAATGCAGCAAATTCAGTTATGCTTGGTTGTTTCATACCAATGCATATATGTATTGACAACCAAATTCATACATTTGCAGGAATTCAGCTTAGAGAAGAATGTAATCGTCAGATGGAAGAATTTAAAGTAAAGTACGGAAAGGATTATGAACAACCTACATCCATTCCTATGCTTACAGATGGTTATAATCTTCCGGCAAAAAAGATAGTTCACATAGTAGGTCCAATAGTAAATAGCAAACTTACGGAAAAATTGGAAAAAGAATTGTCGGATTGTTATACGAATACACTTAATATGTGCTTGGAAAATGGATTAAAAAGTGTTGCGTTTTGTTGTATATCCACAGGAGTATTTCATTTTCCTAATAAAAGAGCGGCAGAGATTGCTATAGGTACAGTAGAAAAGTGGCTATTAGAGCATCCAAATACAATAGATAGGGTAATTTTCAATGTTTTTAAGGATAAAGACAAGGAGTATTATGAAGAATTATTACAATAAAATAAATGGATATCAAGAAACTATTCAAAAAGGTTTAATTGCCGCAAGGACTTTCAAAAGAGAACTATCTACGGGAAAAGGATCAAAAAATGATAATATTCAACTTTTAAAGGAAGAACTTCAAAATGCAGAAGCGATTGTAATCGGTGCAGGTGCTGGTCTATCAACTTCAGCAGGACTCACATATAGTGGAGAGCGATTTGAAAATTATTTCTTTGATTTTGCAAAGAGGTATGGTATCAGTGATATGTATTCCGGAGGATTTTATTCATTTCCTGATAAGGAAACAAGATGGGCATGGTGGGCAAGACATATTTATTATAATCGTTATATTGAACCGCCAAAACCTGTTTACAAAGAATTACTTTCCATTGTTAAAGATAAAGAATATTTTGTATTAACTACAAATGTAGATCACCAATTCCAACGAGCAGGTTTTGATAAAAGTAGACTGTTCTATACACAAGGAGATTATGGATTATTTCAAAGTGTCAATCCTAATATCAAAAAGACTTACGACAATGAAGAATGGGTAATGAAAGCAATGGAAGCACAAGGTTTTGTGAAAGATCAGAGAGGTATTTTCATTGTACCTGAAGATAGAAAACTTTCTATGTGTATTCCGACAGAAATGATTCCAAAATGTCCGGATAACGAGTCGGAGGTGACAATGAACCTTAGGTCAGATAATTATTTTGTAGAGGATGTTGGATGGGATATAGCTTCTGAATCCTATTATAATTTTCTAAAACGTTATGAAGATTCACATGTAATTTATTTAGAATTGGGTGTAGGTAGTAACACACCTGTAATTATCAAATATCCATTTTGGCAAATGACACTTGAAAATGAAAAGGCGACATATGTTTGTATAAATTATAAAGAGGCATTTTGCCCTAAAGAAATTGAATATAAAAGTATTTGTATAGACGGAGATATTGGAGAAATATTAAAAAAAATTATGCAATAGATTAGTGTTATATAAAAAAATATTTTGCTAAGTAAAAGATAAAAAAATCTCTTATTGTGTGAAAATCATTAGTGGGATTTATGATGAACTGCCTTCATCTAAATCAAAAAAATAAATTTCTTTTGATGAGGATTATATGAAAAAAGGCGATATTTATATCGCCTTCACAATTGTCAAAATAATCTACTTCTTTTCAAGCCCTAAAAAATAGGTGTCATTATTATTGAATAGAACTACATGAATATTATCTTTACAGGAAAGATTAAAATAAGTTATGTAGTCATAAAAATCTACATAGCTTGTTGTTTTTCCACACATTTTACCTGACTTGAATTTTTTTAATACAGAAATATCAAATCCATTACCCACTAGAACAAATATATTGTGTTGTGCTTTAAGTGCGGTAAATATGGTGTTTTCAAATTTTTTGAACAACTATATCACCACCTTTAAATATTAATATTCTATATAATTATACCATTTTTAAGACGTTTTTTCTATCAGATAATTTTCTAAACACATTAACCACAATACATTGATGGTTTGCTTATACAAATATAACAGTAATACACTGAAAAAAGAGTAAATGTATTTTATATTTGTATATGACTACATTATTCAAATGCAAATCATAAATAACGACCTTATAAGAAATAAAAAGATAATATATATTTTAAAATCCAACATACAAAAATAAGTTAAAAAAGTCAAAATAGAGCAATCAATTTAGGAAAATAAGGAGCTAATAAGAATCAAGATTTATAGATATAAAACTAAGTTGAAATATGATATAATATTATAAAATATTATAAAATATTAAGTAAAATAAAATTATATTTCTTTAAGTGTGAGCATTGCCTGCTTTTTGAATTGGAGGTGATTGAAATGGGATTTTTTATAGGGGCCTTGATTTTTTTTATTGCAATGATCCTTATTTTAGCTTTTACAATATTTTTATATATTCGTCTTGTAATTGCAGTAAAAAATAATAGTAATGTACCTAAGTGGATGTATAAAATAGGACATTCACTAAAGGGAAGAGGAACAGATGTGTATGAAGATTTTACAGATAAGTCTGCATTGAATGAAGTAAATTCTTACATAATAGGAATAGTAATAGTAAGTATAGTATCATATTTCACTTTTTACGGTAGATATTTTACGAATAACAAGATAGCATTTTGGGGATATGCAGAATTTTTAATTATTCTTATCATGAGAATTATCATTTCTTTTGGAAAACCGCTTTTAAGCTTTATATTATCTGTAATAAAAAAATCAAAGTATAACTGTAATTTTTCTGCGGCTGCAAATTGTGTTATAGGTATGTTTTTGATTTCAATATTTGTCTGTATATTAACATTTACCATTACAGGACTTCCTGTAAAGTCTCCAATTGTTCAAGTAGGGGAGTATAAAATTGTTGTTGGACATACAACAGCAGGTGATTTGCTTTCAAACGGATTTACTTTTTCAGAAAAAACTCCAAACGATACTATTGAAAATAAAAGAAATAGCCATTTTTATTTTGGCGAGACAGTAGAACTTGTTAAAGATGGGAAAGGATATGGATATGTGAATTTAACACCGGTATATGAAGATAAAGCACGACTTAAAGACTGTATCATTACATATTTTGGTATATCCTCAGAAAGTAATATGTTTAATTATGTTAAAATATGTAATAAAGATATTTCAAAACTGTCACTTGATTATTTTGAAAAAGAGAATGTGAGAGATGTTTTTTCCCTTTCTCCTATTAGTTATCGAGAATATAAAGCAAGAGGACATTATTCTATCAGAATGCAAACCTATCCGTATATGCTTTGGAAAAGATATACAATAGAAGTTACTTTTTTCAGTGATGATAAATCGAATAAATTTGAAGTGTATGCACAACATACACTTTGGGAATGATTATAAAGCCCTTGATGAATATCATATAAAATATAATGCATTGAAAGGAGATAGAAAAGTGAGTAAATATCAAACTATAATCCATCCGTTTCAACCTATTTTTCAACCTAATTCAAAAATTTTAATATTAGGTTCATTTCCATCTGTAAAAACTCGAGAATATGGTTTCTTTTATGGTCATTCTCAAAATCGTTTTTGGCCTCTGCTTGAAAGGATTTTTGAAGAAACAATAGGTAAAGATATAGAAGAAAGAAAAAAATTTCTTTTTAAACATCATATTGCTATCTATGATGTTATTTATCAGTGCGACATCATTGGGTCGAGCGATGCCAGCATACAAAATGTAATTCCGTCCGATTTAAGTCTTATATTTAACTCGTCGGATATAAAAAATGTTTTTTGTAATGGCAAGACATCATATCGTTATTATCAAAAATATCAAGAAAAGAAAATTGGTGTTAAAGGAATGCTGCTCCCATCTACAAGCTCTGCTAATGCAAGAATTTCTATGGATGATTTATATAATCAATGGAAAATAATAAAATTACTTAAAAATTAATATTTATATTAGTTTTAAAGAGAATTTAAAAAAGGATAGCGAGTTGCTATCCTTTTTTTAAAACATATTATTTACTTTGTTTAATTTTTGCTTGTGCTGCTGCAAGTCTTGCAATAGGCACTCTAAATGGTGAGCATGATACATAGTCGATTCCGACTGAATTTAAAAATTCAATTGTCTCAGGATCTCCACCGTGTTCTCCACAAATTCCTACATGTAAATTAGGATTTGTTTCTCTTCCGAGTTTGAAAGAAGTTTTAATTAACTTTCCGACACCTTTTTGATCTAATTTTGAGAATGGATTAAAATCAAATATTTTTTTGCTTTCATATTCATTTAAAAATTTACCTGCATCATCTCTTGAAAATCCAAAAGTCATTTGAGTTAAGTCGTTTGTACCATAACTGAAAAATTCCGCTTCTGTTGCAATTTCATCAGCTAAAAGTGCTGCTCTTGGAATTTCAATCATTGTACCGATTTTATATTTTATATTTTCATTTAATTCTTTTAATGTTAACTCGATTTCTTCAACGATTTCTCTTTTAACATATTTTAATTCTTCTACTTCTCCTACTAATGGAATCATTATTTCAGGAGTTATTGAGATGTTTAAGTCTTTTTGTGCTTTTATTGCCGCTGTTATTATTGCTCTTGCTTGCATTCTGTATATTTCAGGGAAAGTTACTGCAAGTCTGCAACCTCTATGACCAAGCATAGGATTTACTTCTTCAAGTTCAAGAATAACATCTCTTAAATAATCTTCAGAAATTTTCATTTCTGTTGCTAATTTTATTATATCTTGAGGTTCATAAGGTAAGAACTCATGTAGAGGCGGATCTAAAAGTCTTATTGTAGCAGATTTTTCCTTTAAAACACAATAAATGTCGTAAAAATCTTTTTCTTGCATTGGTCTTATCTTTTCTAATGCAGCAACTCTTTGTTCTAATGTTTTAGAAAGAATCATTTGTCTTACAACCGGTATTCTGTCTTTGTCAAAGAACATATGTTCAGTTCTGCAAAGACCTATACCTTCAGCACCAAAATCAACTGCTTGTTTTGCATCACGAGGATTATCTGCATTAGCTCTTACACCTAAATCTTTTATTTCATTTACCCAATCCATGAATATTTTGAAATTTCCTGTTAATTTTGGATTTAACTTTTCAATTTCTCCCTTGTATATAATACCTGTAGTACCATCAAGAGAAATTACATCACCTTCATGAATAATATCATCTTTTGTTTTTATAATTTTTTCAAATTCGTCAACTTTTATTTCACTTGCACCTGCAATACAGCATTTTCCCATACCTCTTGCAACAACGGCTGCATGGGAAGTCATACCGCCTCTTGCGGTTAAAATTCCTTCAGCTTCAACCATACCTTCAATATCTTCCGGAGAAGTTTCTTGACGAACTAATATAACTTTCTCTCCGTTGTTAACAGCTGTTACGATATCTTTGGAGTGGAAATATACTTTTCCGCTTGCAGCTCCTGGTGAGGCAGCAAGTCCTCTTGCCAAGATAGGAGTGTTTTTCATCATTTCAGAATTAAATATAGGGTGAAGTAGTTGATCTAAACTTTTTGGTTCAACTCTCAGTATTGCTTCTTCTTTTGTAATTAAACCTTCATTTACTAAATCAACTGCAACATTAATTGCAGCATCGGTAGTTCTTTTTCCGTTTCTTGTTTGTAATAGATATAATGTCCCTTTTTCAATAGTAAATTCTAAATCTTGCATATCTTTATAGTGTTTTTCCAATATTTTAGAAATATTTAAAAACTCATCATAAACTTCAGGCATTATTTCTTTTAACTTTTCAATAGATTCAGGAGTTCTAATTCCTGCAACTACATCCTCGCCTTGTGCATTCATCAAAAATTCACCAAATAATTTATTTTCACCTGTACTTGGGTTACGAGAAAAAGCTACACCTGTACCACTTGTATTTCCCATATTCCCAAAAACCATTGCTTGAACATTTACAGCAGTCCCTAAAGAGTCATCAATAGAGTTTAACTTTCTGTAAATTATAGCACGAGGATTCATCCATGACTTAAATACAGCTTTTATTGCTATTATAAGTTGTTCGATAGGGTCTTGAGGAAATTCTCGACCTGTTTCTGATTTAAATATTTTTTTAAATTTTTCTACTAAATATTTTAAATCTTCAGCAGTTAATTCAGTATCCAATTTTAGTTTTTTTTCTTCTTTAATTTTTTCTATTTCACTTTCAAAATAAACTTTTGGAATTTCCATAGCAACATCACTAAACATTTGGATAAATCTTCTGTAACTGTCAAATGCAAATCTTTCATTATTAGTAGAATTTGCAAGTCCTATAACAGAACTGTCATTCAAACCTAAATTAAGAATAGTGTCCATCATACCTGGCATAGATATAACTGAACCGCTTCTTACAGAAAATAGTAGAGGATTTTCCGTACTTGAAAAACTCTTATGTAGTTTCTTTTCACAATCTTTAATATGAAGTTTTATTTCTTCAATTAAATCATCAGAAATTTTTTCATCATTTTTGTAAAAATTATTACATGCTTCAGTAGTAATAGTAAAACCGAAAGGAACATTTAACCCGATATTTGTCATTTCAGCAAGGTTAGCTCCTTTTCCGCCCAATAAAGCTCTCATGTCTTTATTGCCTTCGTCAAAATTGTAAACAAATTTGCTCATCTTTTCCTCCAATTACTTATTGATTTTTAACAAATGTTTCAAAATTATCTCCGCTGTTTCTTCAATTGCTTTATTTGAAACATTTATTATAGGACAGCCTACTTTTTTCATTATTCTATCAGAATATTCAAGCTCTTCAAGTATCCTATTTGAATTTGAGTAAATGCTGTTATCAGGAAGACCTAACGATTTAAGTCTTTCTTTTCTTATACTTTCCAATTTTTCTAAAGAATTTGTCAATCCAATGACTTTTTTAGGAGAAATTTGGAATAATTCTTCAGGAACAGGAGTTTCAGGAACTAACGGAACATTTGCAACTCTTATATTTTTATTTGCAAGATACATAGACAAAGGAGTTTTAGAAGTACGTGAGATGCCGATTATTACTAAATCAGCAATTAAAAGCCCTCTGGGATCCTTTCCGTCATCATATCTAACCGCAAACTCAATTGAATCAATTCTTTTAAAATACTCCTCATTCAATTTTCTAAGTGCACCGGGTTTATTTCCGGGAGTTGAGTTTGTCACTCTTTGAATTGCTAAAATAGATGCAGAAAGTAAATCTACACTTGTTATACTGTTTAGCTCACAAAATTTTTTTGTATAATCTAAAAGTGAAGTATCAACTAAAGAATAAAATAAAATCGAATTTTCAGTTTCTTTACAATTATTTAAGATTTCAGAAAGATTTAAAAATTCTCTGATATTCGAAAATCTTTTAAAATCATAATTAATGTTATTAAACTGCGCAAGAGCTGCTCTTGCAAGTTGTTCAGCAGTTTCACCCGTTGAATCGGAAATTAAAAATATATTAAGCATTTACCTTCCTCCTTACAAGGTATATTATAAACTTTTGTTTTAATAATTACAAGTATATAAATTGCATAAAATATTTATAAATACATAAAAAACATTAAAATTTATGATATTTTTTCATTAAATTAATAAAGTTTACATTTTTTTTTATTTGTGTTAAAATTGAAAAAATGGTTATACTAACTAAAGTATGATTTAATACTCGTGGAGGTGTTATTTTGATAAAAAAATCAAAAAAAGTTAATAAAAATAACTTGACTAAAAAAATATTAATTATAACCGGTTCTGCTTTTTTAACTATTTATTTATTTGGAGTTATATTATTTTCTTTTATCGCATTACCAAATACAAAACTTAACGGTAATGATATAAGCTATTTGATGATAGAGGATGTTTTTAATAAAGATTGGACTGATTTTTCAATAAAACTCAATAGAGTAGATGGTAAAACAGATAGTTTTAAAGTTGAAAAAATTAATTATAACGAAACTTTTGAAGGTTCTAAAAAATTATTACAAAATCAATTTTTATGGCCGATTTCATTTTTTACAAGTAGAGATGTAAATATGAAAGTTACCGTAAATTATGATGATAAAAAATTTAATGAATTTTTGACTAACACTCCTGTTCTTAAAGGAATAAAACATCCTGAAGATGCAAAAATAATTTTTAAAGATGGTAAATATGTCATAAAAGATGAGATTTTAGGAACATATACTACTAAAGATAAGTTGAAAGAGGCAATTTTAGTTTCTATTTTGGAACGAAAAAACACATTGGATATGTCAACAATTTCGGAACAACCAAAAATTACTAAAAATGATACTAAATTAAAAGATGCTTTAAAAAAATATGAAAAACTTACCGAACTAAAGTATACTTTATCTATAGGAAATTTGAAAGAAGTTTTACAAGGAGAAACTTTAGCTAATATTTTTTCTTTTGTTGATGATGAATTAAAACCCGATGAACAAAAAGTTAAAGAATATGTCAGAAGAACAGCTATAAAATATGATACTTACGGAATGGACAGAAAATTTGAAACAACCGGAAAAGGTAAAGTAGAAGTTTCAGGAAAAGAAGGAATTTATGGTTGGCAAATTGATGTAAATAAAACAACAGATACATTGATAGAAAAAATTTTGACTTTTGAATCTGCTGAATTCGAACCGGTTTTTATTCATAAAGGTTATTTTTATGATGAAAGTGGAGACATTGGAAATACTTATATAGAAATAGATATTTCCAGACAACATATGTGGTTTTACAAAGACGGAAAATTAATTATGGATACAGATATTGTAACAGGTGATGTTGCAAAAAATGTTGAAACTCCAGTTGGAGTAATGAAAATTTGGAGTAGAGAAAAGGATAAAAATCTTAAAGGACTTACTCCGCAAGGATATGATTATGTTTCACATGTAGATTATTGGATGCCAATAAATTGGAAGGGCGTAGGATTACATGATGCACCTTGGAGAAATGGACAATTCGGTGGTGATTTATATAAAAATTCAGGAAGTTATGGTTGTATAAATACTCCTTTGGATAAAGTTAAAATTATATATGACAATGTAAAAATTGATACACCTGTTGTAATATACAAGAGCAATTAAACATTAAAAGTTGAAAATATTTTATTGTGACTGATTTAAAGAAACACTATTTATTTTCAACTTTTTTATTTTAATATGATGATAAAATTTATTGAATTCTTAATTTTTCAGTGATATAATATAAATATATTGTACAAGGAGGTATTATCATATGATTAATAAGAGAATTAAAAGATTAAGAGAACTTATGGCAAAGAGAAATATTGATGCTTATATTATTCCAAGTTCCGATCCTCATCAGTCAGAATATTTAGCTGATTATTATAAGACAAGAGAATTTATTTCAGGATTTACAGGATCGGCAGGA
>JALEHY010000065.1 GCA_022770425.1 Parvimonas sp.
TTAAATTTTGGTGCTTTATCTGTGAGGACTTTATCCGATATAGAATTTTTATCAGATGGCTTTTCAATTGGCTTTTCTGAATTTTTTTGCTTATTCTTGTCTAAATCTTGCTTTTTATTTACAGAACCTTGCTCATTTTTCACACTTTCATTCTGTATAGCATTTTTGTTTTTGTCTTTATTTTCGACTTCTTTTTTATATTCGTTATTACCATTTTCGGAGTCATCACTATAGATTTCATCTTTTTTATCAATGTTATTAGTACTATTAATTTCTCCTTCTAATTTTATTTCAGAGATTGCTTTTAATTTTTCATCCTCATTTTGAGGGACTACAACTAATCCTTCACATATAATACCAATATTTAATTTTCCGTCTTTGATTAATTTTGAAATTTTTGTATTATCTTTAATTTCGGTATTATTATCTAAGTTTATTACTTTAAGTCCAAATAATTTAAAATCTGAATAAGGTATGTTTATTACAGGAGTTCCATTTCCATTCCAACCTGTTCCATCACTTTTCACTGAATTCGCCATAAATAGAGTGGCCGTTAATTCAGAAAGTTTAAGAGTATCTTTTTCGATATTATAAGAATTTTTATTTGACTTTAAAGAATATATTTTTGTTACAGGATAAGGAACTATTTTAACAGCAATTTCAAGTTCAAGTTTTGATGCATCTTTAAAAATTAACCTTATTTTTGCTTTTGTATTACCTAATTTTGTTCTGTCGGGATGTTGTATTATTTCTATATATGAAATTTTAGTAGTTTTGTTTTTTAAGTCTAAATCTCTTTCAATGTTTGTATCAGTTAAAGAGCCTAATCTAAGCGTATCGGAAAATTTATCTTCATTGTGATATTTTTGATCATCTACTATAACTTTTACAAATTTTTCAGTTATATCAGAATTCAAAACAGAAAATTCTTCAGCATTATTATTTATTTCCTTTTTTACCACTACATTGGTTTTAACTACTTTTTTGGTATTATCTTTAAATATCAAAGTTATTTCTATTGGTTTTCCATCAGTAATTTCATTTACATCAAATGACTCATCAAATTGTATATTAACGCTGTTAGGTAAGTTAGGAAATGCTCTTTTAACAATCCCATTTGTTAACTTTTGCCCTTTAATAGTAATAATATTTTTAGTTACTTCATTGTATTCATCAGCCATACCTATTATTTTATCTTTTATCACAACGGTAACAGTAATTTCTTTTTCACTGTTATCATCAAATTTCAATTTAACAATCATTGTCTGTTCTTTTTCGATTATATTTTTATCGATGTTTTTAACTATTGAAATAGAAGTATTTTGTGGTAAATTATGAAGAACTTTTTTTACATCATTACTATCTAAATCTTTATTTTTTGAAATTACTAATTTCGAAGGTGTTTCAACATACTTGTCCGCTTTAGGTAATCCAATAATTTCATTTAAATGAATACGATAAGTTGTAAAAGGAACACTATAAGGAGGAAAACCATAAATTTCAGATGAATTTATATTTACAGTATAGTCTTTAACTCCATTAAATATGGCAATCATATCTTTTTGACCAAATGATTTACTTAATGTAAAAATTTTTTCTTTTCCTGTTTCCTTTATTGTAGTTGTTAATCTGAATTCAACTTCTTTTCCGATTAATTTTTTTGCGGCATTCATTTCCACTGAAAGATATTGAATAAACTCATCCTTTTTAAAACCTTGAGTTTTAATCCAATCATTAGTTCCTTTTTCTCTTATTTCAATTGACTTTACATCACATTTAATTCGATTCGCTTCAACCAAAATAGTATTTAAGAATTTGAAACTATTACTTTTTTTATGAATAAGTTTTAAGTTTAATCCTCTATTTACTATATCAAAATTTAAAGCTTGTTTTGTTAAAGTTAAGGAATCTTTTATTTCTTTATCTGTATCATTTGCTAAAACTATTTTAAATCCATTTTTTTCAAATTCGTTATAAGGAATAATCACTTTTGATTTATCAGATTTTTTAAACAATTCAATTTGCAAATCTTTTAAATTTAATTTTTCTCCTTCTTTGTATGAAGTTTTATAGCTTTTTTCAACAATTCGAAAATCATAAAAGTCTATATTTGATGAAGTTCTGTCTAATGCATTTTTGATTGCATTTGCAGTTCCGGTTGCGGTAAATGTAGCTCCACTTACTGCATCATAATCAGAATTGTCATAATTCAATTCTTCTTTTACATATACTTTCATCAAATAAAATATTTTTTCTTCAATTGCTCTTTTTCCATTATTGATATCTTGTTCATTAATAGTTGATAAATTTTTTCCAAATTTATGCTTTCCGACGACTCTGTCTAATGCATCTCTATACGTTTGTACAGATGGTTCTTTTTCTTTCGCAAATTTAATAACTCTGTTTGTGACCTCCCTTAATACACCAAACTTGTAGGCTATCGCATTAGGATTTTGTTTATTTTTTATAATGTCAGCAATAGTAAAAAACTTAGGTTCGAAAATTGATCCGTCATCTATACGTCCAGGAGTTGTACGTCCTGTTAATCTGTTTAATTCTTCCTTTACAATATCAATATTTGTAATATTTCCATTTTTAATTATTACTTTAACGGGGATAGGTTTATTTGGAACAAAACCATAACTGTCTCCATAGTATTCTCCATCAGGATATTTGTTATTAGAATCCAGATTTTTAACTTCTTCAGCAGTCAAAAATTTAAAAAGACCTTCGGTTTTTTCATTTATTACAACAGGGATATTTATAATTTTTCTACTACCATCAGAAAACAATACTTCAATAATAATTTCAGATTTTCCTATAATATTTATGTTAGCATTTTTCTTTATTTTTATTTCTGCATTTTCAGGTAAATTTTCTAATGAATTTTTAATTCTGTTGATTTCTATTTCTTCTCCTATTGATGAAATTATAGTATTTGGTGTTCTTATATACTTATCCGCTTGAGTTCCGTTTTGATTGACAGCTTTTTCTAAAGCCTTTACAACGGCATTAATATAACCTTTTGATGATACAGTTGCATTTGTAACCGTATCGATATCTGTTGATTGCTTATTTACAATTCTTTGT
>JALEHY010000003.1 GCA_022770425.1 Parvimonas sp.
AATGCAAAATTTTCATACATACCTCTCTGATTTTATATTAATTTATTGTATCATATTTCTCTTTAAATAATTTTATTATTATGATAAAATACCTTAATGTTTTCCACAAGGCATAATATTAAGGTTATTATATAACAATTACCTTCCCGATAACTTAAATTTCGATAAATTATCTTGAAATAATCTTAATGTTTACCAATTGGCGTAAACTCTGTTATTATATCATAATTTCCTTTTTGATAATTTAATTTATGGTAAATTATGATGAAATAATCTTAATGTTTACCAATTGGCGTAAACTCTGTTATTATATCATAATTTCCTTTTTGATAATTTAATTTATGGTAAATTATGATGAAATAATCTTAATGTTTACCAATTGGCGTAAACATTAAGATTATTATAACACAAAAAGACTGTAAAAGTTAAATTTACAACAACTCTGACAGTCTTTTTATATCCCCTTTATATTAATTTTTAAGATTATAAGTTTTACCGTTAAATATTACAGTTCCGTCATTATTTACAATCAAATCCGACACTCTCGGATTTTGATCGGTTATTACTTCATATATTCTGTCAATAACCTCGTCTTTATCAATTCCTAAAATTTTAGAAAGTTTTTCTAAATTCTGCTTTTCTTTAGACAAATCATTATCTTCAAATTTCTTTTTGTCCTTTTCTATTTTGTTTTCATTCTTTTTATCCACAACTTTGTTGTCAACGATAATGTTATCTTTTTTTTCATTATTGACTTTATCTTCCTTTTTCGGAAATTTAGGTAATTCTTTTTTATATCTAACCTTTCCATCCTTCATCTCAAATTCTGTCAAATTAAAATATAAAAACTCTCCGTTCTTTTGAACAGTAATTGTACTTCCTACATCCCAAACATGAAGTTTTTCCTTAATATCATAAACTTCCCTCAAATATTTTTTTACTTCATCTCTATCTATATTTTCTTTAACTTCAATATCTACATTAGGATTTTGAATTATATACTTTAAAGTTGCAACAACTTCCTTTGCAGTACAAGGTCCGTACTTATTGGCTTTTGCATTTTGAATAATTTGTTTAATAGTTATAGCATGATAGTGATTTCCATGTAACCAATAAAATATGCTACTTGTTACTCCGTTTGACCCATATACAGGTAAATTAGTGTTCAAGTTTCCAAACCCTCTCATCGCTTTAAGATTGTCATCTAAATAAGGAATAACTTTTTCGATTAGTTTAGGAGTTATACTGTCATAAGAAAAAATTTCACTGTCATTCAACTCTATATCTGAATTTTCATCCCTTTCATCGATATACTCCGCATTCGGATAATGTGATTTCGGATTTTCACGCACAACACCAACTTCTTTATCTCCTATATACAAATGCCAATGATCTCCGTGATCAACAATCCTTGTTACCCCCTTAGGCCATTTTATCTGCTTGTCGTTTTGCGTATCGGAATGATTTCCATCATAATTTTTAATCTTTATATGTGGAAATAAATCTTTTACTTTTGAATTGTAAGTAATATACTCTTTGCCGTTTTTAGTATATAAGTGGTAATGATCTCCGTGTAATTTTATTTCTTTTAAATCTAATTTTTTTAACTGTGTCAAATCATTAACAACGGTTACAAACCCTAAATCCTCATTTGAATCATTAGAAATATCTTGCTTACCTGAATTTTTAGGTTTATCATTACTTATCGTTTTGCTTGAATTATCATCTCCGTGATTTCCCACATATTGTCCAAATTCAGCATTAGGATATTTTTCTCTCGGATCAGTATAACTTATAAATTCTTTACCGCTTAAAGTATAAATATGCCAATGATCCCCATGTTGTAAAATTTTAATGACTCTATCTTCATTATTATCTATGCTTTTTGTACTGATTGAAAAACCGGATTTTCTATCAGCAACACCAAAAGAACTGTGAGACCCTACATAAACTCCTACAACAATATTCGGAAATAAACTTGACGGATTTTCATAAGTCAAAAACTCTTGTCCGTCAGAAGTATAAACATGCCAATGATCTCCGTGTTTTTTTATCGAAACTACATTCATTCCCTTCAACATATTTTTCGAAACGACACTTACAAGTTCTATAGAACCTTTATCATCAATTTTGCTTGGATCTACATAAGTTATATGCTCTTTGCCATCCTTTGTGAATACATGCCAATGATCTCCGTGCTTTATAACTTTCACAATATCTTCTTTTTTTATTTCAGAATCAATCAAAACCTCTGTGGTATCGTCCTTTTTATATTTTGTTTCTTTTGCTGTAAAAACAAATACACTGTGGTTATCTTTTTCACTTTGCATTTTTTTATCGTCATTTGTATTATTGCAAGCAGAAAGTAAAATTGTACTACAAGCTAAAATTAAACTCATTTTTGAAATTTTATTTTTTATAATTTTATTCATAACTGTCTCCTCATCATAAATCAAAGTAAGATTTTAAATCTACTAAATTAAATTTGAAAATAATCAATCATTAAATGATTTTATCAATGCTTCCAAATTTAACTCCATTAATTTTAAGTATCCCATTTCAACCTCTTCATCTGTTAAATTCTCCATTGTGTACAGAGTTGAAGTCTTAGTATTTGTATTTTCCGCCAAAGTTTCTGCTACCTTCGGAGTAGCTTTCCCTTCAAAAAAAATCGTCGTTATATTATGTTTCTTAACAAAATCAGCAATAATTTTAAGTTGCTTCGCTGAAGGCTCTTCTTCCGGAGAAATTCCGGTAACGGCTATTTGTTTAAGACCATAATCATTAGCTAAATAATTAAATGCAGAGTGACTTACAACAAAATACTTATCAACTTTTTTTACTTTTGATATCTCTTTTTGAAACTTTTCATCTAATTTTTTAAATTCATCTTGTGCATTTTTTAAATTTTCTTTATAATAAGACTCATTTGTAGGGTCTATTGATACCAGCTTATTATAAATTGTATCCAGTTGAATAATTGCATTTTTTATACTCAACCAAGTATGCGGATTTACTCTGCTGTGTTCATCACTAAGACCATCTCCACCTTCAAGTAAAGTTAAACCTTGAGAAAGATTGAGAAATTTATTTTTATCTGAAGATGAATTTTCCAAGGCAGGAATAAACGACTCCATATTTGCACCATTGTAAATTATTAAATCTGATTTCAGAATTTCCTTCATATCATTTGCTTGTATATCAAATGAATGAGGCTCTTGATTTCCTCTTATTATTGTTTTTACATTCATCTTGTCTCCAACAACTCTTTTAGTTAGATAAGTAACAGGAAAAAATGTAGTGTATACTGTTTTTTTATCAGTATTTTGTTGATCATTTGTGATATTATTTTTAGAAGTACAACCTACTAAAATCACACATAAAAGCATAAATGTTAAAAAAATTTCACCTAATCTTTTTTTCATATCTATATCTCCTCTCATACTATAATAAATGTAAATGAAAATTATTACTATTACATTTTGATATAATTATAAACCTTATCTAAATAAAATTCAAGTATTCTAAAAAATTTTTTTAAACAAATCATTCGAAAAATAATTTACAATTTAAAATTACTAAAATATCTCAACTTAAAAAGGATTGATTCGTACAAATCAATCCTTTTATATAAAAATTTATTTTGTTTTTATTTTTTCTCTATACATTTTTTGAAATTTATTTCCGACAAACCAACTTATATATTCAGCTGAAATCAAACAAAGAATAACCACAAAAAGTGAAATTATGTAAAGTTGATTCTGTGAGTTCATAGTCCAAGACATTATTAAATTAAAAATTGCACCAAATATAAAAACTACTGCTACAAATTTATTTACATAAACAAACACAATTTCATTTTTTAAAGTCCATTTATTTCTAATTGCAAATTCACTGTCTTTATTTGCTTTTCTAAGGTAAATTCCATACATAAAAATCAAAACAGACACTAAAGTAAACACTATTCTTATCACATAAAAAGGAATTTCTATGTTTGCATTTCTAAGCATTGAAACCAACAACAAATATGTACAGTAATTCAATATCAAAGATAAAAGTAAATTTATAAACGCAACAACACTAACTCCCGTCGGATATTTTCCATCTGTAAATTTCTTTCTAACTTTTTTCAGATAAGTTACTCCAAAAAATGTAATTATTAAATCAATTAAAGCAAATGTGTAAATCATATACGAACCGATATATACATTTTCTCCGTTTTTTACATAAGCAACTATTGACGTAGGCAAAGTAACAAACCCAATAGTCGCTAAAATTATAGGAGTTACGACTAAAATTATTAACAATTTTAAAAATTTATTCATTTTTTAATCCTCATATCCATATTTTTTATAAAATTCTTTTTTGTATTCCAAAAATCTGTCTTCTCTAATTGATTGTCTTATATTTTCCATTGTTTTAAGTAAAAATCTTAAATTGTGGATTGAAAGAAGTCTTGCCCCTAATATTTCATCAACATTTATCAAATGTCTTATATAAGCTCTTGTGTGATTTCTACAAGCATAACAATCACATTCATCATCAAGTGGAGCAAAGTCCTTCGCATATTTAGCATTTTTTATAACGAGTTTTCCCTTTGAAGTCATTGCAGTTCCATTTCTTGCAATTCTTGTAGGAAGAACACAGTCAGCCATATCAATACCCGCTTCAACAGCTTCAAATAAATAATCAGGAGTTCCCACTCCCATTAAATATCTCGGTTTGTTTTCAGGCATAAACTGTGCAGTATAGTTTAAGTACTCAACCATAATTTCTTTAGGTTCTCCTACACTAAGACCTCCAATAGCATAGCCGGGCAAATCCATATCAATTGTTGCAAGTGCAGACTCTTTTCTTAAATCCTTAAACATACCACCTTGAATAATTCCGAAAAGTGCTTGATTATCCGTATTTTTGTGATAATCTTTACATCTTTTAAGCCAGCGTAAAGTTCTTTCCATAGAATTTTTTACATAATCATAACTTGCAGGATAAGGTGCACATTCATCAAATGCCATCATAATGTCAGAACCCAAATCATTTTGAATTTCCATTGACTTTTCAGGAGAAATAAAATGTTTCGACCCGTCAATATGAGATCTGAACTCAACACCTTCTTCGGTTATTTTTCTGATATCTCCAAGACTGAAAACTTGAAAACCGCCACTATCTGTCAAAATCGGTTTATCCCAGTTCATAAACTTATGAAGCCCTCCTGCCATTCTAATAATTTCCTGACCGGGCTTTAAATATAAATGGTAAGTGTTTCCTAAAATTATTTGTGAACCTATCTCTTTTAACTCATCTACATTCATCGCCTTAACAGTTGCCCTTGTTCCTACAGGCATAAAAATCGGCGTTTCAATAACCCCTCTGTTAGTATATATTTTCCCAAGTCTTGCGTTACAATCTGAAGACTTTTTTATAAGTTCATATCTTAATTCCATTAGTTCTCCTTTTTTATCAGCATTGCATCACCAAAGCTGAAAAATCTATATTTATTTTTTGTAGCTTCATTATATGCATTCATTATTATATCCTTTGATGCAAAAGCACTTACAAGCATTATTAAAGTTGATTTCGGCAAATGAAAATTTGTAATCAAACAATCAACTACTTTAAATTCAAAGCCCGGATAAATAAAAATATCTGTATTTCCTTTACAAGCTATAAGTTTTCCATATTTTTTGTAAACTGTTTCTAAAGTTCTGACACTCGTTGTTCCAACTGCAAAAATCCTATTTCCTTTTTCCTTTGCAGAATTTATTATTTCAACATCTTCTTTAGAAATTTCATAATACTCTTCGTGCATTTTATGTTCCAAAACATTGTCAACCTTTACAGGTCTAAAAGTGCCAAGTCCAACGTGAAGAGTAACCCTTGCAATCTTCACACCTTTTTCTTTCAGTTCGTCTAAAAGTTCCTCAGTAAAATGAAGACCCGCAGTCGGTGCGGCAGCAGAGCCTTTATGCTTTGCATAAACGGTTTGATATCTGTTTTTTTCCTCCAACTTTTCATGAATATACGGTGGAAGAGGCATCGTTCCAAGCTCGTCCAAAATTTCCTCAAAAATTCCATCATACGAAAATTTTATAAATCTTTCTCCATCTTCGCTTATTCCTATTACTTCTCCAAATAACTTTCCGTTTCCAAACTCAACCTTAGAGCCTATTTTCATTTTCTTTCCGGGTTTAACTAAAGTTTCCCAAACATTATCCTCATGCTTTTTCAAAAGCAAAACTTCAATTACCTCTTCCTTGTTAGGTCTTGACCCAAAAAGCCTTGCAGGAATTACCTTTGTATCATTTATTACCAAAACATCATCTTTCTTTACATAATCAACAATATTTATAAAATTTTTGTGTTCTAAATCAAAATTTTCTCTGTTTACAATTAAAAGTTTTGAACTTGATCTGTCCTTAAGCGGGAACTGTGCAATCAAAGACTCATCAAGCTCAAAATCAAAATCATCTGTTTTTAAACTATTCATTAACTCTCTTCTTTCTGTCAAATTTTTAAATACTTTTTCTAGAATATATTATATATTTTTTTGTAATATTTTTCAAATTTTTTTAATATAATATAGAATAGAATAACTAAATTCGTTGACAAAATGTATTTCTATTAGAATAGTTTTATGCTTTAAAAATTAATCTACATAAATAAAATATAAATTTAAAACAAAAAAAACACCCAAAGGTGTTTTTAACATTCTTAACTTTTTATCTTTTTTTAATCATTAAATAATTTGTTTTTAATATTTCCAAAAAATTCTTATATCTTTTTTGTAAACTAAACTATAATCAATAATATCCTTCTGTTTTATACTTTTTCTATTTTGTCATACGCTCTTTCTATTTGTTTTATTACTTTTTCTGATTCTTTCACTTAAAACCAATTCCTTACTCTACCATAAAAAGTGGTTACTAAATATCTTAAAGCAACCACTTAAAACTTTCTTATATTTTAATTTTATTACTTTGTACTATACACCAATTTTCTATTCATAAATTTGGGGTTTATATACAATATATAAATAGCATATTCAATTATAACCAACAATATGCTATAGAACGACCTTATATAAGTTGGCATATATGATATTGTTAAATATACAATAATTACATAGGCAAACTCTATAACTGAATTTTTTATTCTATGTTTCTTATCACTATAAATATTCAAAGCCATTAACATCCCAGATATAAATATCATAGCTAATGCAATAAATGTAAATACCTTTACTCCTCGAAAAACATTTACACTAACCAACATAGCTGTGAAAACTGCAATTGGTTGAAATTTTTTATTATCAACAATTGTATTCATGCCTACCATGTTCCTTTCTAATTTTTCCAAAAAATTGTTAAATCTTTTTTGTCAACCAAACTATAATCAATAATCTCCTTCCGTTTTGTACTTTTTCTAATTCTTTCATTATAATTCCCTCCTTTTTTATATCAAAAAAGGCTAAATACCTTTTTCAGATAAATAGCCCTTAATATTTTAGTGTGTATGACAAGTAAACAAACGATTAATTACTCTTAACGCAAATTTTATAACTCATTACTATAAAAAATACAGAAATCAATGAGCTCACTACTCCTCCGAATTTAATATATAAAAGTGAAATTCCAACAGAATAAATAGTTAAAAATACAAATAATTGTAAGGATTTTTTTAACTTATCTATTTTTTCAGATGATAAGATACGCATACAACCAACTATAACAAGAATAGAAGACAAAAAGTACATAATAATCTTATACATACCCCACGGATCATTTACAGTTATAGCTTGAGTAAAAGTACCAATTAATAGTCCAACAGATATGAACTTATATCCTTTTATTATATTATTCATCTTACCATGTACCTATTGCAGGGTTTGGAAAAATAATATTCCAATCAATTCCTATATACAACCCTTGTTTATTAGCAGCAGCCTGTAGTACCCAGTAAACTATAGTTCCTCCACCGAGTAATCCAATTACCGCACCTATTACAGTTCCAACTCCCGGATATACACTTCCTAACGCAGTTAAAGCTGCTGTTATAGCCGCCGGTCCAACTTGAGCAGCTGCAAACAAAGTTGCCATAACATCATCATACGTAAAATACACTTTCCAATTCTTCACATGTATTCTATCCGGACTTAAACTATTATCCTTGATTGACTTTTCACTAACGCTTTTAGAAATCTGTTTTGACAAATTAGAATTTAATACTGTGTTTAATCTTGAAATGAATACTTCATCAAATCCATATTCGTCTTTTAATTCATCAATACTCTTAGTTAATATCAAATCGCCTTTGGAATCAAAATCAAAGTATGAATAAATTTTCTCCATTTCTTTAATAAAATTAAGATCTTCTTTGCTCAAATAATCTGATATCTTTATATTTATATTTCCGGAAAAATTTATTGGTTTATTTTCTTGTGCAAACGCTACATTAGACACTAAAAACGAAAAACAAATAGCTAATATCAATCCTACCGATATTATTTTTTTAAATATTTTAATAACAATCCTCCTTAATATGATTATAACAAAACCTTAACAATTCTATACACATTTAATACATAATCTCCGTTTTTGTACCTCTGAGGATTCATATAATTCATACATCCACCTCCTTATATATTTGAATCACTGTTCCAACCGGTGTTTTAACTACAACAAGATGAACATCTGTACCTACCAGTACCATCTAAATCAAATATTTTATATATACAAACTCCTAAAGCATTTGCTATATCATTTGCTATCTTTAGAGTTGGAATAGTCTTTCCGGTCTCTATTTTATTTATACTTACTCTTGATATTCCTATTTTTTTACCCAATCTATGTTGAGATAACCCCAACGGTTTTCTATATTCTTCAATTCTATTATTCAAAATCTCACCCTCTCTTTTTGGTTAATTCAAGTTTACCATAATATTTTTTATTTGTCAATGATTTTCATTATTATATTTTAACTTTTTTCGTCGATTACACCTGATATAGTTCCTATCATAAAATCTCACTGCAATATTTTATTCTATCTTTTCTGATACTTATAAAATCATCGCCTACCTTCACACAATTGTGGAAATGGTATGATATAATATTTATATCATCATTAATTACTTTATTTTCAACAATTACAGTAGCAAAATTTATATTCAACAAAAAGTATAAATACGATAAAAATGATATAATCTTAACTACAATTATAAATATAATTTTTGTAATCATCGGAATAAACAAATTAATATAAAAAATAAAAAGTAACGATTAAATTTATAATCGTTACTTTTTATTTTTTCCAAAATGTTTATATGCTTTTTCTGTTACAATTCTTCCTCTGCTTGTTCTGCTTAAAAATCCGATTTGTAATAGGTATGGTTCATAAACGTCTTCGATTGTAACTCTTTCTTCACCTGTTGATGCAGCTATCGTATCAACTCCGACAGGACCGCCTGAAAAATTATCAATAATAGTTAAAATAATTTTTCTGTCTATTGTATCAAGTCCGAGTTCATCAACTTCTAAGATATCAAGTCCTGATTTACTTGTTTCTAAATCAATTATTCCTTCTCTTTTTACTTGGGCAAAATCTCTGACTCTTTTTAAAAGTCTGTTTGCTATTCTCGGTGTACCACGAGAACGTCTTGCAATTTCTATCGCTCCGTCCTTTGAAATTTCAATCCCTAAAATTCCTGCAGAACGAGTGATAATTTTTTGTAAATTTTCAATGCTGTATAATTCCAAATTAAGCATAATTCCAAATCTGTCTCTAAGAGGTCCTGTTAATTGTCCTGTTCTTGTAGTTGCACCGATTAAAGTAAATTTTTCAAGGTCAATTCTAAGACTTCTTGCACTCGGACCTTTCCCGATTATAATATCCAAAGCATAATCTTCCATTGCAGGATACAAAATTTCCTCAACACTTTTATTTATTCTGTGGATTTCGTCTATAAATAAAACATCATCTTTGCTTAAATTCGTCAAAATACTTGCAAGGTCACTCGGTTTTTCTATGGCAGGACCCGAAGTAACTCTTATATTAACACCCATTTCATTTGCAATAATATTCGCAAGCGTTGTTTTTCCAAGTCCCGGCGGCCCATAAAGTAAACAATGATCAAGCGGTTCATTTCTCGTTTTTGCAGCCTCAATAAAAATCTTAAGTCTTTCTTTTGCTTTTTCCTGTCCAATATATTCGTCAATCCATTTAGGTCTTAAACTCGTTTCAATTTCAATATCATCTCTTGAAAATCCACTTCCTACAATTCTATCTTCATATTCTTCAAACATACTATCAACCTCTTATAGTTTTTTCATACTAAGTTTAATAATTTCTTCAATTTCCATTGTTTCAATATCTATAGTCGAAAGAAATTTTTCAATATCCGTCTTCATAAAACCTAAATTTACAAGAGCCTCTAAAACTAAATTTTTCTTACTAATATCTTGTGAAGATTTTACAAGTGAAATTTCAGATGAGTTTAAGTTTTCTCCGCTTATACTGTCAATAGAAATTTTGTCTTTAAGTTCAATTATAATTTTTTGAGCAGTTTTCTTTCCGACGCCTTTTGCTGTAGCAAGAGAAACAGCATCTGCATTTATAATAGTTAATTTCAAGCTGTCAATAGACATTGATGACAATATTCCACAAGCAACCTTAGGTCCGATACTGTTTACACTTATAAGCAATTTGAACATTGAAAGCTCGTCTGTAGTTTTAAATCCAAAAAGAGCAACATAATCCTCTTTTACTATGTAATCTGTATAAATTGTATAAAATTCCCCAACCGTTACATTAAAAATCGTATTATTCGAAGTAAAAATCTTATATCCTATACCATTGTTATCAATCACAATATAATCATTATAAATAAATTTAAGCTCTCCGCTTATATACTCGTACACGTTTTCTCTCCTATTTCATTAAAAATTGTTCTTTAAATTTTAAACTGAAAAAATGACAAAGTGCTATAGCCAATGCATCAGCAGCATCATCAGGTTTAGGTACTTCTTTTAATTTAAAAACCATTTTTATGCTCTCTTGCATTTGTTTTTTGTCTGCTCTTCCATAACCTGTAATAGCTTGCTTAACTTGCAACGGAGTATATTCGTAAGGCAAAATTCCTTTTTTAACAAAAGATAAAATCTCAACTCCCCGAGCCTGTGCGACACTTATTACAGTTTTAACGTTCTTGTTAAAAAAAAGTTCCTCAATCGCAACTTCATCAACATTGTGCAATTCTATCAATTTATTCAATTCTTCATCTATAATTTTAAGTCTATCGGGAAGCGAAACACCCGCTTTAGTTTCAATAACTCCATAATCAATAAGTCTGACTTTGTTCCCGATAGCCTCAATAATTCCATATCCAACGATTGCAATTCCGGGATCTAATCCAAAAATAATCACAAAATTTCCTCCAATACTCCAATTATGATAACATAATTACATCTTTTTTTCAATTTTCTAATACATCAAACACTTATTGTATTCCTGATTATAACTGTTAATTCAATTCACTTTAATTTTCTTATTAAGAATAAAAATAGCCTCTTTATGATTATTATATCATAGAAGGCTATTTTATTTTTAAAAAGTTTATTTCAGATTATAATTAAAAAATGTTCAAGTAAAATACACATTTTCATATGTTAATTTATTATTATATTTTGGTATTATAAATAAAATATATAATTACACTAAAAATTATCCCCAATCCTGATATTAACATACCGAATAAATTATCAATAGATAAAATTTTCCCAAATATCATACTACCTAAAGGCATAAATAATATAGAAATTGTAAAAATAACAGAATAAACTCGTCCAATATATTCATTACTAGTAACTTTTTGAACAATACTAAAAAATTGTATATTAAACAATGTTAAAAATCCACCAACCAACAAATAAGGTAATAATTTTAAATATATCACATTTAAAAAATCTAAAAAGGTTATAGTCGAAATACTTATTCCTAATAAAAATAAGCTTAAAATCATTTTATTTTCTGTAATACCATTTTTATCTTTATCGTTCAAAATTTTTGTATTAATAAATGAAAAAATAACAGCACCCATTGATTGTATTATCAAAGCCATTCCATAAAAACCAGTTAGTTCTTTTTCATAATACTGATCAAGATAAGGAAGCAACAAATTATATGCACTTAAGAAAAAATTTATTCCTGAAGAAATAATTAATAATTTTTTTATTGCATTATTATTATAAATATATACAAGTCCTTCTTTAATCTGAATAAAAATATTTTTTTTCTTATTTTTTTCAATTATACTTGTTTCATTTATTTTAGTAATTTTCATAGATATTAAAGCAGAAACAAAAAATGTTATTGCATTAAATATATATGCAAAATAGATACCGAAATAGCTCCATATAATTAATCCTGCTAAAGGTGCAATAACTTTAGTAGACTCTTTAAAAATTGAAAAATATGAAATATGCTTTTCAATATAAGATTCCTCAATAGATTCCTTAACAATAGCATTATAAATCGGCAAATTAAAAGTATGTATCATAGCCAACAATATATTTCCAATTATTAAAACAAAATATACATATTCTGAAGGTAAAAATGCAAATCCTAATAAGCACACTAAGCCACTCAATACATCTGTCAAAATAAGCATTTTTTTTCGATTAATATTGTCAGCTAATGCTCCAGCAAATAAATTGAAAATAATGCCTATAATTTGTTCTGAAGATTGATATATTCCTATAAATATAAGCGAATTTGGAAATAATCTAGAAATCAACATTTGATTTGCATAGTCAAATACAGAATTCCCTAATCTTGATGTTATATTAGAACTTATAATTCTTATAGAGTTTTTATTATATTTTTTCATAAATATTCCCCCCTTAACACAATTTTAATTATAAAACATCCTTAACCATTCATATGCAATTTTATCATTTTCTTTTTCATTTATTTCCTGTACTTCCCCTATTTTTATATTTCCATTTGCTAAAATTATATTTTTAATAGCATTAATAATAGTAGCATGTACTAACAATATATAGTTCCATAAAGAAGCTCCTGCCATAAAATTTGTAGGTATTCCATTATTTAACAAATAAAAATAATTAAACTCATTTCTATATTCAACTATATACTTACTAATTTTACTTTTTTTATATTCTAATTCTAAATAATCAAGTTCAAACTCATCATCACTAGAAGTTGCTGAAACTATATAAGTACCATCTTTTATAGTCCTAAAATCAAGTATATTCAAACTTTTTGACCCAGTAGCACAAAATATAATATCAAAATTTAAATTATCTTTATTAAATAAAAATTTGCATCCATCACGCACTGCTTCAACAGCTCTAATATTATTTATTTCTAAAATTTCTGGTTTAACCCCCATTTCTTTAAGTTTTAAACATATTCCCTTTCCTATCTTCCCATAACCAATACATGCAACATTCATATACTGTAATAACAAATTTTCTTTATGCAATATATAGTCAGCTCCAAATGCAATATCCTTTCCAACTAAACAGTCTTCATTTTCTTTTAAAATATTTCTAGCTACAGAAAATAAAGGATATTTTATTTTTTCTAAATTACATTCATATTTTTGAATTCCATTTTCAGTATCTTCTATAATTCCTAATATAGGTAAATCATTTTTCTGAGAAACTTTTGAAAAATATCCCCCAATATCAATCAATATGACTTTTTTATTTATGCCATAATAATTGATTTCATTATTTTCATTTCTAGAAGCTATTTTCAAATCTATTCCTATACTTTCTAAATAATTCCAAACATTTTCATCTATAGAATTAGGTTTTGCAAAAACAGTTAAATTTCCATTAAAAATTTTATCTAAAGTTTTTATAAGTGGAACGCTACTTTTAGTAATATGTTGTACTGCTATACAAGAAATATCTTTTACATCAAAACCTAACGCTATATTACATAAAAATCTTTCTGGAGAAGCATTTTTAGTATTTTCTATTTTCTTAGCTATATTTCTGTATATTGTCATTTCTTTAAAAACATTCCAATCAACCCATTCAAAATTATTAACTTCACTTAAATTAATATTGACATCTAATTCTTCTTCACAAAAAAACAAATATTGTAAATCATAATGATAATGTTTTTTCTCTTCTTTAATTATATTTTCCGGAATTTGATGGACAGAAATATTAAATGGTATTAATTCATCTAACAAATCTGCTTTATGGTATATCAATTTTTTTACTTCTATACCAGTTTCTTCGAAAAGTTCTCTTTTTGCCGCCTCTAAAGGATTTAAATCTGTAAGTTCTATATGTCCTCCAGGTTGTAAATATTTTTTTAAAAAATTATGATGAAGCATTATAATTTTATTTGTTTTTTTTGATACAATAAAAGAAGAGGCAGTAAAATGTCCTATAAAATTCTTTCTGTCAATCAAATCTATATCAGATTTATCACTAAATTGATTGCATATAATATTCAAATCTTCTTCTTCATTTTTATTGTTTTTTATATATTCTTTTAATATTTTTTCATACATACCCATATTCATTATTCTCCTATAAATTTACAAACTTGATTTTTGATTAAATTGTATAATATCTATATTATTTTTTTTACCATTTATATTTATAAAATACTTTTTTTTACTAAAAACAGCTCCTTTTATAACTGCATAAATATTGTTTCGGTTTGTAAATATATTCATGAAATTTGATTCAAAATCAATATTTTCTAATGCATTTATAACTTCACTAACATTCAAAACTTCTCCAATATAATTGATTGATAAATTAAGTTCATTCCATTTTTCTAACATTTTAAACCTTAACTTATTATCAATATTTTTATAAGCTAAATATCTCAAATCAATTCCAGTTGAATATACTTCCAATAAATTATTAAACCTATTTTTGAAAATTTCATAATTATCTAATTTACTAACTTCAAAAGGTATTTTAGTATGAACATCTCCAAGTACACATTTTGCATCAAACTCTTTATATTCTCTAAAATTATAAGATATACCACCGGTAACATTATCAATATCATAATCTTCTAAAATACATTTAGAAATAGTGTATATAGAAAAAAGTATTATATCTTTATTTTGAGTAAAATTACAATTAAATTTTGCTATATTTATACTTCTATGGTCATTTTTTAAATCTAATTTTTTAGAAGTTTTAGGAATAAATCGCAATAATTTATAATAATCAACATCTTGATTGGTCTTTTCTAAAAATTTTTTAAAATTCAAAAAAGAACTGCTTTTAACAGACTCTATATATTCTTTATTTGTATATGATTCATACATAATTTTTTCAAATATATTCAGTGAATATGCATCCATTGAGTGATACAAAAAATAAAATCTTGCATTTAATTTGTTTTTAGAAACTGTAACTATAAAAGTTGGTATATTATTAAACTTTTCAATAATTTCAGGAAATTTTTGAGTTTCAATAAAATCATCTAGTAAAATTATAAATGGTACAAACTCTCTAATGTCAATAAAAGCAAAATTTAATTTTATTTCACTTTTCTTAGCTATCATTCTTAATATATCTATTTTTTCAGCAAGTTGCTTTATGATAGATTCTATATAAACAATTTCAATATAATCTAACTTCTTTAAAGCTAAATCAAACCAAACTAAATTAAATTGTTTATTTAAAAATAGTCGTTGTTGTGTACAAGTAGGATCAATAAACTTATCAACATGATATCGATTATAGCCAGATAATTTATATTCAAATTCAATAAAATCTAATTCTTTTGAATTTTTTCCAGATACAGTATTTTCTATTAAAGTTTCATCATAATTTAATTTGCTATTTTGAATATATTTTACTAAATCATCTACAGTTTTAAGTTTATATAAATTATCATTAGAAATTCTAATGCCAAATTTATCCTCAATATCTAAAAAAAATCTTATTGTATCTAATGAATCCATATCTGAAATTGTTTCAACATTATATTCATATAATATTTCATCTATAGTATTTTCTAATTTAGAGTTATTTACTTGATGATTTTTGGTATAATATGTATAAATCATTTTTTTAAAATCCAATTTTCTATTCTGATTAAGTATATATTTATCAACTTTTATAATTATAGGCTTAATATATTTTGGTAAATGATTCAATATTTCATCTTTTAACTCTATGTTAGCTTTATAAAAAATATATATTCTTTTTGAATCATAAGTAACTTTAACAGAAATTATACCTTGAATTAAAGATACCACTGAAGAAATTTCATCTAATTCCACTCGTACTCCATTAATTTGTACTTGATCATCTCTTCTACCATCAAATATAATATTATTATCATCATAATAATGAACATAATCACCAGTAAAATAATATTCTTCTCCATCTATATATTTAAATTTTTCTTTTTTGAGATCAGGTTGTAACAAATAACCAGCAGTTAATCCATTTCCTCCTATACACAACTCACCTTTATTTAAAATATTATCATCTTCTGGTATTAACTTTATTTTCACCCCTTCCAAAGGTTTTCCAATTGGAACAACATTATAATTCTTATCTGATAATTCATAGTAAGTTGCATATATTGAAGTTTCAGTAGGACCATATAAATTGAAAACCCTACATCCATTTTTAATACAATTTCTCAACTTGTTAGCTAACTTACTAGGAAAAACCTCCCCTGCAACACATAAAACTTCTAATAAATCAAACGAAGATGTTCCACCAACATCTAGAACTAATTCAACATATGAAGGAGAGCCGGATAAATGTGTAATTTTACTATCTAAAATAATATCCGGCAAATTCTTAAGTCCATTTAAATTTGAATCCATACATACTAATGTTCCGCCTGTAAAAACAGGTGCAAATATTTCAGTTAATGACACATCAAATGTATGAGGAGTTGTAAATAAAAATCTAGAATCACAATTAAAATTAACCATTTTATAAAATGTTTTTAAAATCCATATTATATTTGATTCTTTGATGAAAACTTTTTTTGGAATACCTGTTGTACCAGAAGTACATAGTATATAAAAATTATCCAGTTTAATTTCAATGTCGTTTCTTTCATATTTTTCTGAAATAATCTTATCTTTATCTTGTAATTTAAAATAATGAAAGTCGTTTTGTTTTTCAACAAAAGAGATATCTACTATGACTATATCAAAATCAACATCACTAATTTTGTCTAAAGATTTAAATATATCTAAACTCGTGTTTAATGGTAATGGAATTAGCCCTGCTTTTAATATTCCTATAACAACAGGCAAAACAAAAAATTGTTTTTTTAAATAAAAAGGAACGACTTTAGAACAACCATCCATTTGTTTTAAATTTAATGCAATATAATTGGAATAATTTTCAACCTCTTCAAAGGTAAAACTATCTGTATTTGAAATTATAATTTTTTTATTTCTATATCTATTTAATTGTTCATAATATATTTCTAAAATAGACATCGTTTATCCTCCACAGTTATTTACTTTATTTTTGATTATACTTATAAAATAAATAACTGTCAATACTTAATATGATTATTTTAAAAAATATTATCTATATTTAAAAATCTCATATTGTAAAATAAAGTTAACTGAATACAGAAAAAAACATCTCAAAGAGGAAAAATACCAGCTAAGCTAAAAACTAAAGAAAGAAACCGCAACGAAATGTATTATAATTGTAATACAAAATATAAACACTTAACAATAACATTTAAGAAGATATTATTAGCGAAATGGAAAAAAGAAGTCTAAAAATAATAGAAAAATATCAAAGTATTAGGAAAAATTATCAAACAATAAACAACGTTGTAATATAAAATTAAAGGTAGATTATGTAATTAGAGATGCTTTTATTCATTTTTTAATATAAACACAGTCCCTAAATTATTGTAATGACAAATATAAAATGTAAAATTTCAACATCTATAATATAATATTGGATGAATAAAGGATTTTTCGTTTTGAAAAGGAATATTTTAAATTATCAAAAAAATATAACCATAAAAAACTATTGAGAAAAAAGAATAATGCATATAATAGAAGAAAGAGAAAAAATTACTGAGAAGAAATATATCATTTTGAAATAGATACAGTAGTACAAAAAAGAGAGTATCTTTTAACTCTTACATTAGAAAAAGTAAATTTAAAATCAAGAGTATGATAACAGATAAGGTCTTATTTGATTCGCCAACCGCACTCATTTCCCAACTATCCTAAAGGATTTCTATTTGTTTTTATTTCCTGTGAATGGATCTATATATTCTTTTAATCTTAATTGTTCTCCTGCTATATCTTCTTGCAGTTGATTTCTTACATATTCTTCTATTTTCTTTGCGTTTTTTCCTACTGTGTCTACATAATACCCCTACACCAAAAATGTCTGTTACAATATTTGTATTTTAAGTTTACATGCCTATCAAATATCATAAGACTACTTTTACCTTTTAAATATCCCATCACTTCTGATATACTATATTTTGGTGGAATTTCTATCAGCATGTGTATATGATCCACACAACATTGCACTTCTATTATATTTATACCTTTTCTTTTACATAATCCTCTTAATATTTTTCCTATGTCTACTCTTAGTTTTCCATATATTTCTCTTCTCCTATATTTTTGGGAAAATACTATGTGATATTTACAATTCCATCTTGTATGTGCTAAACTATTATTGTTCATAAAATTCTCCTTGTTATTATAGTTTTGTTGGCGAACCTTTCTATAATTTTACTACAAAGAGGAATTTTCTTATAGCTTAAGCTCTTGTCTCCACCAGCATAGCTGGTGGTTTTTTATTCGCTTATCAGCGACTTTTTTACTAAAGTATAAAATAAAAAAATGTATCTTCAAATATTTTTAAATCATTAAAGATACATTTTTTAAAATTATTATCTTTTAAAAATTTTATACATTATAACCGCACTCGCAACGGAAACGTTAAGTGATTCCATAGAATTATTCATATCGATTTTCAAAAATTCATCTGAAATATCTAAAATTTCTTTAGAAACTCCGTTAGCTTCATTTCCCATAACGATTATATTTTTGCCTTTAAAATCAAATTTTTCCAAAGATTTTGATTTATCATTTAGAGTTGTAGAGACAATCTTATACCCTGTTTTTTTTAAAGCATACAAAGTATCAAACTCTATTTTTACAATATTTGTTCTGAAAATCGCCCCCATAGTTGCCCTTAAAACTTTTGAATTATACTTATCAACAGTATTTAAAATTAAAATATCTTTTATTCCGAATGCATTTGCAGTCCTTATAATAGTTCCAAAATTTCCAGGATCACTTACTCCATCAAGGCATAATATGTTATCGGTTGTTATATTTTTTTCGTTTAAATACTTTACAGTAGAAATAACTCCTTCAGAATTTGTCATCTCTGATAAAGAAAAAAACAGATTATCTTTTAAAATTATAACTTTATCTAAAAAAGAATTTAAAAAGTCAAACTTAAACTCTTCAAAAAAATCTTTAGTACAAATTATATTTTGAATGTTTGCATTTTCATTTATCGCCTCTAATAAAAGTTTTTTTCCTTCAATTATAAAAATTTCAGACCTATCTCTATACTTTTTATTAAACAAATTTTTAAAAAATTTGTAATTTTTATTTTCTTTACTATCTATGATTTTATACTTCATATTATTTCAATTCACTTATTTCTTCATTTTTTCCGGCAACCAACAAAATATCTGTTTCCTTTAATCTGTACTCTGTATTTATGTTTATTTTTAGACCTTCTTCATTTTTTATTGCGACAATATTTATGTTGTGTTTTCTTCTTATTTGTGCTTCAGGAACAGTTTTTCCAACCCACTCTTGTATTGGTGAAATTTCAACCAAAGAGTATTCATCCGATAAATTTATAGAATCCAAAATATTTGAATTACTTATATTATTCGCAAGTCTTACACCCATATCTTTTTCAGGAATTACTATTCTATCTGCACCAATTCTCCTTAAAACCATTGCCTGAACATCATCTTTAGCTTTTGCAATAATTTTAGGAATACCCAACTGTTTAGCTTCAACTGTTGCGATAATCGACGTTTCATAATCAGAACTCATAGCAACTACACATATATCAAAATTTGAAAGCCCCAATTCTTTCATCGTTCCTTCAATAGCAACATCACAAATAATGCTATGAGTAACTTTACCTGAAATAGAATTTATTCTATCTTCATCTTTATCTATAACCATTACTTCGTTGCCGAGTTTTTCTAAAGTAATCGCAACATTACTTCCAAATCTTCCACAACCTATAACTACAACTTGTTTCATAAAATCTCCTATCCAATAATCACATTTCCATCTGCATATTTAAATTTTTTCTTATTTGCTTTTTTATAAAAAGAAAAAATTATTGTAAGCGGACCTACCCTTCCAATAAACATCAACACTATCAGTATCATTTTAGTAATATCCTTTAAATAAGGTGTCAAGTCTTTACTAAGTCCAACTGTCGCAAAAGCGGAAACAGTTTCAAAAAGTAAATCAACAAACTTATAATTTTCGATTAAAGTAAATATAAAAACAACTACATTAATCAAAAACAAAGAAATAATAAGTACTCCTACCGCTCTTTTAACATATGAAAAATCTATTCTCCTCTTAAAAACTTCTATGTCATCATTATTTCTAATAAATGAAATTGTTGTTACAATAAGTAAAAATATAGTAGTCGTTTTCATTCCACCTGCTGTACTTGCGGGTGATCCACCGATAAACATAAGAAATATACTCAAAATCGTAGAAGATTCTGTAAATTTTGTTTGATTTATAGAGTAAAATCCCGCAGTTCTTGTAGTAACTGACTGAAAAAATGAATTACTGATTTTATCAATAAAATTTAAATTTGAAAAAGTATCTTTATTATAATACTCTAAGACAAAAAAAGCAAAAGTCCCAAGTAAAAGTAAGCCTAATGTCATTACTAAAACAATTTTTGTGTGCAAAGAATACTTTTTAAAATTAAAACCCAAACTTCTTATATCTATATATACATTAAATCCCAATCCACCTAAAACAATAAGTGATGAAATTACAAAAAGTAAATATGGAGAATGACTAAACATTGCCAAACTACTATCCCCTAAAATATCAAATCCTGCGTTACAAAACGCAGAAATTGAATGGAAAACAGAATAAAAAATACCCTTTATTCCATACATAGGAACAAAAACAAAAGATAAAAGAAATGCTCCTACTCCCTCAATCAAAAATGTAGAATATATAACATATTTAATCAACTTAACCATTCCACTTAGTCTGTCTACTCCCATTTGTTCTTGAATTACAAGTCTGTCACGTAAAGTAATCTTTTCTCCCAAAATCAGCGCCACCATAGTAGCCATAGTCATAAATCCAAGACCACCTACCTGAATTAAAAATAAAATTACGGATTTACCTATATAATTAAATTCACTTGTTATATTTATCGTAGAAAGACCTGTTACACAAACTGATGACGTTGCTGTAAACAGACAATCCAAATAGTTTGTAAAATTTAAATTATTTGATGAAAAAGGCAAAAATAGTAATAAAGAACCAACTATGATTACAAATAAAAATCCTATCGTTAAAACAGCAGGTGGATTTGTTTCAATCTTTGCTTTGATACTACTCAAGATTTTTCTCATAATATCCTCCAAAAAAATGTCCCTACTATGAGGGACATTTAACTATTTTACTAATTCAACTAATTTTTTAAAACCTTCAGGATCATTAATTGCCATTTCAGAAAGCATTTTTCTATTCATATCAATATTATGTTTTTTAAGCCCATACATAAATTTACTATAACTTAAACCATATTGTCTTGTTCCGGCATTAATTCTTGCAATCCAAAGACTTCTGAAATCTCTCTTCTTTCTTTTTCTACCGATAAAAGCATAAGTCATTGATTTCATAATTGCTTGATTAGCAACTTTAAACAATTTAGACTTTGCACCGTAATATCCTTTAGCTTGTTTTAATACTTTTCTATGTTTTTTTCTTGCATTTAAACTACGTTTTATTCTTGCCATAACTTTCTACCTCCAAAACTTACGGAATCATATGATTGATTCTCTTTTGATCTCCACTACTGATTACTGTTGATTTTCTTAAATTTCTAATTCTCTTTGGTGATTTTTTACTTGTTAAATGGCTCTTATACGCCTTAAATCTTTTAATTTTACCAGTACCGGTTCTCTTAAATCTCTTAGCTGATGCTCTATGTGTTTTCATTTTAGCCATATCTTAACCCTCCTATTAATCTTGTTTAGGTGATAAAAACATAATCATATTTCTACCTTCCATCGTAGAATCTTTTTCTACGACACCATTTTCATTAGTAAGTTCTTTAAACTTGTCTAAAACAGTTTTGCCAATGTCTGTATGCCCAAGTTCTCTACCTCTAAACCTAACAGAAACCTTAACTCTGTCTCCTGATTTTAAAAATGTATTTGCATGTTTAGCTTTAACTTCAATATCATGCTTATCAATACTCGGAGTAAGTCTGATTTCCTTTACATTTATAACTTTTTGTTTTTTCTTAGATTCTTTTTCCTTTTTTAAAGAATCATACTTGTACTTCCCATAATCTAAAATTTTGCAAACTGGCGGATTTGCATTAGGAGAAATATTTACCAAATCAAGTTTTTTTTCATTAGCCATACTTAATGCTCTTGAAATAGGTACAACTCCTATTTGATTTCCTTCTGAGTCAATCAATCTAACATCTTTTGCTCTAATCTCTTCATTAATTAAAAGATCTTTTATAATAACACCTCCAAAATAAAAAATGGCGAGAAAACTCGCCATAATAATTTACAAAACCAAAATTATTAAAATATACCTGAAACAAAAAGTAACAAGGTGAGAGCGAGTACTCTACTTCATTAATCATATTACTAAGATAGTATAACACAAAATATCTTAAAAAACAAGTGCTTTTAAAACTTTTTTTAATACAAAAAATTTCTATAAAAATGTGCCAAGCACATTATACCATATAATATAAAAAAACTGAAGAAAAATTTGTTCGTATATATTAATTCAAAAATCTCCAGTTTTTTTATTTTTAATTATAATATTGTAATTTCTCCATCGCAATTATCAAATTGTAATGTGGAGTTTGCTTTTGCGGTTCCTTTAATTATTTCATTTGCAATTAATGTTTCAATATTTTTTTGTATATATCTTTTGACAATTCTTGCTCCATAATTTTGTGAATAAGTTGAATCCAATATTAAATCTTTAGCTTTTTCAGTCAAAGAAATTTTAATGTTAAATTCTTCCAATCTTCTTTCTATCTCAGAAATTGTCATATCTATTATTTTATATAGTTCCTCTTTTTGTAAAGGTTTAAATATAACAATGTCATCGACTCTGTTTAAAAACTCAGGTCTAAATGAATTTTTCAATTCATTTTTTATCTTACTTTCCACATCTGATTTTATGTTTCCCTTTTCATCAACTCCGTCTGAAAGATATATTGAACCGATATTTGATGTCATAATAATTATAGTATTTTTAAAATCAACTAATCTTCCTTGATTGTCTGTAAGTCGACCATCATCTAAGACTTGTAGTAAAATATTAAATACATCGGGATGAGCCTTTTCAATTTCATCAAAAAGCACAACTGAATACGGATTTCTTCTGACTTTTTCAGTAAGTTGTCCACCTTCGTCATAACCTACATATCCGGGAGGAGCACCTATAAGTCTTGAAACGGAATGCTTTTCCATATATTCACTCATATCTATTCTTATTAAATTTTTTTCATCATCAAACATAGCCTCACAAAGTGTTTTTGCAAGTTCGGTTTTTCCAACTCCTGTCGGTCCCAAGAAAATGAATGAGCCTATAGGTTTATTTATATCTTTTAAACCACTTCTTGACCTTAATATACAATTCTTTACTACTTCTATTGCTTCATCTTGTCCTACAACTCTCTTATGAAGAATTTCGTCTAAACGCAATAATTTTTCTTTTTCTCCTTCTACTAATTTAGTAACAGGTATGTTTGTCCATTTAGATATAACTTCTGCAATAGTATCTTCCGTAACTTCTTCTTTCAAAAAACTTTCTTTTTCTTTTTTCTTGTCATTAAGCTCTGCAAGTTTTAATTCCAATTTAGCTAATTTACCATATTTTAATTCTGAAAGTTTTTCAAAGTTATATTCTCTTTCGGCTTTTTCTATTTCCGTCCTGATTTCATCAATTTCTGACTTTAGATTTTTAATTTCGTTTATATCCTTTTTGTCACTTTCCCATTTAGCATTTTTTAGTTCATAATCATATTTAAGTGCTGAAAGTTCTTTTTCTAAGTCAGTCAATCTCTTTTTACTAAGTTCATCATTTTCTTTTGAAAGAGCAGTTTTTTCAATTTCTAATTGCAAGATTTTTCTTCTTAAATCGTCTATTTCCTGAGGCATTGAATCTATTTCTGTTCTTACCATAGAAGATGCCTCATCCATCAAATCAATGGCTTTATCAGGTAAAAATCTGTCTGTGATATATCTGTCACTCAAAGTGGCACAAGCTATTACGGCAGAATCTGTTATTTTTATACCATGATGAATCTCATATTTTTCCTTGATACCTCTAAGAATTGAAATTGTATCTTCAACTGTAGGTTCTTTTACTAAAACCTTTTGAAATCTTCTTTCTAACGCTCCGTCTTTCTCAATATACTTTCTGTATTCATCTAAAGTTGTTGCTCCGATAGTATGAAGTTCTCCTCTTGCAAGCATAGGTTTTAACATATTTGATGCATCTAATGCCCCATCAGTTTTTCCTGCACCTACAAGTGTATGAATTTCATCAATAAATAAAATTATCTCACCGTCTGACTCTTTGATTTCCTTTAAAACTTCTTTTAATCTTTCTTCAAATTCACCCCTAAATTTTGCACCTGCAATCAAACTACCCATATCCAAAGAGAAAATTATCTTATCTTTAAGACCGTCCGGAACATCTTTGTTGACAATTCGTTGAGCTAACCCTTCAACTATTGCTGTTTTCCCAACTCCGGGTTCTCCTATTAAAACAGGATTATTTTTTGTTCTTCTTGACAAAATTCTAATTGAATGTCTAATTTCTTCATCTCTTCCAATTACAGGATCAAGTTTTCCGTTTTTAGCTTCATCTGTCAAATTTCTTCCATATTTTAGAAGTTCTTTACTCGTTTCTCCTTCTTTTGTTTCTTTTTTCATATTTTTTATTCCCATTAATGCATATTTAAAAGAATTATAATTTATTTGATATTTGTTTAAAATGTCTGTAGATTTAATATTTTTTTCTTTCAGAAGTGCCAAATATATGTGTTCAACACAAATTTCATTTCCGTTAGTAGATTTCATTTCATCTTCTGAATTTAACAAAATTCTTTGATAAACAGTATTTGGATAAATATTTGAGGAGCCGTATTGTGAAGGAATTTTTTCTATCTCCCCTCTAATATCATCTCTATAAGATTTAATATCTACATTCATAATGTTCAAAACCTGAATAATTAAATTATCTTCTTCTGTCAGTGCACTATGTAAATGAATATCGGAAATTTCTGAATTTGCATTTTTTATTGCCAATGCCTGTGATCTTTCGATAGCATCCATAGCGTTATTGTTAAATTTTTTTAAATCCATAATTACCTCTCTCTTTCTTTTATAGTTACTTTTATAATATCTCCAAAAGTTTTATTTATCGCTTTTCTTATATCTTTTCTTATTCCTATTATATGACAAGGAGTTTTCATCTTTACAAGACTCCCTTTATACTCATAACCGTCAAAAGTCGCATCAACAAAAACTCTGCCTTTTTTAAACTCCTCTTTAACATCAAACGGAAACTCAATATACGCTCCGTCAATATCAGGAACTTTTTTTTATCACGGCATCAAATTCATAAATTTTATCATTCATACTATCTCCTTACATTTCCATTAACTTTTTATAAAGTTCAATTTGTTTTTCAGACAAATCTTTAGGATTATTTATTACAATTTCTAAATACAAATCTCCTACATTTCCTTTCAAATCAATGTATCCTTTATTTGCAATTCTTATTTTTTTCATACTTTCAATTTTTTCCGGAATTTTTATTTTTATGTTACCACTTAAAGTTTCAACAACCTTTGTAACTCCAAAATAAGCCTCCCAAGGTAAAACATAAATTTTCTTAATTAAATTCAATCCATCAAGTTTATATTCATCTTCTACCAAATTTATTTTAACTAAAATATCCCCGTCAATCCCATATTTTTCTCCGTTAACTTTCACTTTTTTACCTGTTGTAATCCCCTTTGGAATTTTTATGGTAATTTTTTTAGGAGAATTGTTTATATTAACATACATTTCTCTTTCTGCTCCGTTAAAAGCCTGCTTTACAGTTAAATTTACACTTGTTTCAAACTTTTGTCGTTGCGGTTTGGAATAAGAAGAAAAATTTCTTGAATTAGTAAATCCATTAAATCCTCCAAAAGCTGATGAGCTTTGGTCTCCTCCGAAAAACATATTAAAGAAATCTGAAAAACCTCCCATATTTCCTGTTGAATAAGAAGAGTTAAATCCAAAATTTCTCGGATCAAAATTATCTCCTTGATTAAAATTGTAATTTGAACCGAACATATCATATTGTTTTCTCTTATTTTTATCCGACAAAACTTCATATGCCTCATTTATTTCCTTAAATTTGTTTGCAGCAACTTCATCATTTTGATTAACATCAGGATGATATTTTTTTGCCAATTTTCTATACTCTTTTTTGATTTGTGCATCAGTTGCATTTTTATCTACACCTAAAATTTTATAATAATCTTTATATTCCATAATCTCCTCCAAATAATTTGACTTTCTTTGACCTTTAGTTTTATTATACCCTATTTTTATTATTTAAACAATAATATTAATTTTTTGTAATAAAAATTTAATTCAATAAACTTGTGGTATAGAGTAAATGATTAACAAATTTTAGGAGATAAATAATGAATACTTTTAAAAAATTAAAAAACTATATTAAAATTTTAAACTTTTCAAAAATTTTTTCAAAATCAGCAGAAATGTCCTTTTACTTAACACTGTCAATTTTCCCGTCTTTAATTTTTTTAATTTCTGTGATTGCATATATACCGAATATAGACCTTATATTTAAAAATAAAAATATATTAAAATTCATTCCAAACGATGCCTTGTTAATATTGCAGTCGCTAATCGACTCCGCAATTAACAACAGAAGTGTTAATCTTATATTATTTTCATCACTATTGGCAATTTGGACTTTTTCAAAATATATAAAATCAATAATTAAGGCACAAAATGAAGTTTACGAATTTACTGAAAAAAGAAATTTTTTGGTTTTAAATTTAATTTCCGTTTTGTATTCAATTGCATTTTTTACCGTAATAATATCGACAATGATACTTATCGTATACGGAAATAAAATAAGTATATTTTTAAAAGAATTGTTAAACAACAATTTTGTACTCGTAGATTTTTTTAATGTAATCAGATTTTTAATTCCGATTTTGCTTATGACATTTATCTTTCTAAACATATTCACATTTACGCCATGTGGGAAATTAAAATATAAGCAAACAATAACAGGCGCATTGATAACGTCAGTTTTATGGTTCAACTTTTCTTTAATATACGCATTTTATGCTAATCATTCAAGTGGATTAAAAGAAATTTACGGTAGCATTTCAACAATTATCGTACTTATGAGCTGGTTATATTTTTGTAGCATTTCAATTGCGATAGGTTATACAATAAACTCAATAATTTTTAAAAGAAAAAGTCTTAGTTCAAACTAAGACTTTTTTAAAATTATATTTTGTATAAATGATAACTATTGCTTAAATAAGTATAAATATATCAACAAAAAACAATAAAAAGTAATTTTTAAATAATCTATCAAATTTAAACTTTTTTAATTATTCAAAACTCCTATTTTAATAAATCAAAACCGTTTAGAAAGTCTTCAATTAACGGAAAATGCGTTTTAGCAATATTTAAACTCCTTACTTCTTCTTTAGAGAAAAATTTTAATTCTTTGGACTCCTCACTACATTTCAAAATAATATTTTCATTCTCAGACTTATAGATAAAAGTTACGGTTATAACCCTAAGTATATTCCCGTCAGGATAACTTGCTATTCTTGTCGGATTGTCATAAATCTTATAAAAATTGAGTTTTTGTGTGTCAACATTTATTCCAGTTTCCTCATACACTTCTCTTACAGCACAGTCTTTTAAATTCTCATCTATCTTTAATCCGCCGCCTACAACTGCCCACAAATCACTGTCTTTTCTATACTCAAGTAACAACTTGTCTTTATTTACAATAAAAACGCTAACACCTATATGATTTGGACGATTAGGTACAGGCGCATATTTATCATTATAAAAAAATTTTGCATCTTTCATCTATAAATTCTCAACCTTCCATTCTTTATCAAACCAATGATAACTTTCTGAAATCTCATCATTTTCAAAGACTTCGAACATTTCTTTAAACCCGCTTGCTAAATTATAATTGTTTAGTTCGTGTTTATCTATCCAAAAAACCTCTCCTTCAGCAGAACTTTTTATTTCCCCTACAAATTTATCTGTCTTGTAACAAAATACAATATATCTAAAACTCTTATCTTCCATTGTAAATTGCTTAACTCCGCAAAGTTTTAAATCAAAAACATCAAGTCCCGTTTCTTCTTTAACCTCTCTAATCGTAGATTTGATAAAAGATTCTTCAAGATTTACATGTCCTCCGGGAAAAGTTATTCCTTTCCAATTTTTAACTCTGTCTTGAACTAAAATTTTATTTTCACAATAAATCATACACATATTAGTTAAAACAACTTTTTCCGTCTTGTCCATAATACCTCCAAATTATTTTACTTTCTTTTACGTTTAGCCTCATTATACCTTATTTTTAAAAACTAAACAAGTAAAAGTTAAAAAATCGTAATATATTAAAAATTTAAAAACTTTTGCTAATTACTAATAAATTTGTACAAAAATATTGACAATAATAATAAAAAAGAGTATTATGAACTTAAATACAAGAGGACGATATTATGACTATTCAGTAGTCCGCTATGAATATATCATCTTATTGTATAAAGTAAAAATAGGTGATTGATTTATGAAAAAAAAAATGATGTTAAAGAATCTTATAAATTGCTTATTGCGATTTTATTGTTAAGTATAATGATGTTTTTGCTTGTAACTTTAGATAAGATAAGTTTGTACAATACAATCATTATCTTAATCATTTTTTTAATATTTTGTTACTTAATATTTTTTACCAAATTAGGTAACAGTAAAGTATTTAGAAATAAATATTATGAAAAGTATTACAAAGACCATTTTTTACTTTCACGATTTGTAAATATCGGGATTGTTTTTGCGATTTTTTTTATAAAAACACAACCTCAAATTTCTCTTATAGGTATATTATTTATACTTATAGGTTTAATCGGACCTTATTTTGCAGAAAAAAACTGGAAATAATTATCTAATTAAAAGTTAAATTTCTTTAAATTATAAAGAAACTGATATGGCATTCAAAAAAGCAATAATCATTCACCTATTAAAGGTGTAGATTATTGCTTTTTAACATTTAAGAATATAAATATAATACTGCTTTCTAAAAAAATCATATAAAATAATGCAATCAGAAAAAGTTGTTTTATTTAATTATTCCTATATCTTTTCTGTAGCACATTCCGTCAAATGAAATTTTTTCAATATTTTTATATATTTTTTCTCTAACTTTTTCAAAATCAGCTCCAAGTGCCGTAACTGAAATTACTCTTCCCCCGTCGGTCAATATTTTTTCATTTTCAAGCCTTGTGTTGTTGTGATAAATATAAATATCTTTATCTACTTCATTTATTCCAAAAATTTCTTTTCCTTTTTCGTATTTTCTCGGATAACCCCTTGAAGTCAAAATTACCGTCATACATTTTTCGTTTTTCCACTTTAAATCTTCTTTTTTAAGTATTCCCAAAATTGATTTTTCAATAGCCAAAAGTAAATCACTTTCCATTCTCGGTAATACGACTTCTGTTTCAGGATCACCAAATCGAACATTAAATTCTAAAATTTTAGGATTTTGGTTGTCAATCATAAACCCGATAAAAAGTATTCCGGAATAATCTAACTTTTCTTTTTTTAATGCAAATGAAATATTTTTAAGTATTTCATCTATTTTCTCGCTTGTTTTTTCATCAAATAATTCACTTGGAGAATAGCAACCTACTCCTCCGGTATTTTCTCCTTCGTCATTGTCAAAAATTCTTTTATAATCTCTTGCACTTTCCATTGGAATTAAATTTCCTTTTGAAACAAAACAAAGAAGTGACATCTCTTTTCCTTTTAAAAATTCTTCAATTACCGCTTTTTTACCCTCTTTGCCAAAAATTTCATCTTCAAAAAGTTCTTTAAGATATTCTTTAGCTTCAAATTCCGTATTACAAATTCTAACTCCTTTACCCGCACAAAGTCCGTCGGCTTTTATAACTAACGGATAGGAAAATTCTTTTATAACTTCTTCTCCCTCTTTTTTAGATAAAACCGTTTTGTATTTTGCAGTAGGAATATTATATTTTTGCATAAATTCCTTTGCAAAATCTTTACTTCCTTCAAGCATTGCGGATTTTTTATCCGCTCCGAAAACTTTAATACCACTGTCTTTAAATAAATCAAATATTCCGTCACAAAGAGGAGCTTCAGGTCCTACAACAACCAAATCAATATTATTTTCTTTAGAAAATCTTAAAATTTCTTCATTTGATTTAAGAGAAACATTTTGAGCATATCTTAATGTTCCGGCATTCCCATTTGAACAATAAAGTGTATTAAGTTTTTTACTCTCAGATAACTTTTTACAAATAGCATCTTCTCTTCCACCATTTCCAACAACTAAAACTTTCATAGTTCCTCCTAATGCCTAAAATGTCTTGTACCTGTAAATACCATTGCTATACCGTACTTATTACAAAGTTTTATTACATTTTCATCTTTAACAGATCCTCCCGGTTGAATAACACAAGTTATATTATGTTCTTTTAACAATTCAACAGTATCTTCAAAGAAAAACGCATCTGATGCCAAAACAGCATTTTCCAATTTACCTTTTGCTCTCTCTAAAGCCTCTTCAACAGCCCAAGAACGTCTTACTTCAGCTTGTCCTATACCGACAGTAGCATTATCTCTAACTACTACAACACCATTTGACCCTACACATTTACAAGTTTTAAATGCAAATAATAAATTTTTTAATTCTTCATCAGTAGGTTTTTTTTCTGTAACAAATTTTAAATCACAAGCTAAAAGCACACCATCAAAATCTTGATAAACAATTCCGTTTAAAACTTCTTTTGACATTTGATTAGGTATTTTAAATTCATTTAAGTTATCTATCTCTATAAGTCTAATATTTTTCTTTTGTTCCAAAATTTTAATGGCCCTTTTAGAAAATTTATTTGAAATAACAATTTCAACAAAAAATGAATTTAACTTTTGAGCAACTTCTTCCGTAACCTCTCTGTTTAAGGCAATTATTCCGCCAAAAACAGAAATCTCATCACAAGCATAAGCCTTATCAAATGCTTGTTCAATATTTTCTCCTATCGCAATACCGCATGGACTGTTGTGTTTTACTGCAACAACACAAGGTTCTTCAAATTCTTTAACCATTTTTATTGCAGAATACATATCAGTCAAATTATTATAAGATAACTCTTTTCCGTGAAGTTGCTTAAATTCGGTTTTTTCTCTTTCACGAACATATACTTTTTCATAAAGTGACGCACTTTGATGAGGATTTTCTCCATATCTTAGATTTTGTTTCTTGCTGTAAGTTACAGTCAGTCTTTCAGGAAATTCATCACCTAATAAATCGTTAAAATAACTTGATATTAGTGCATCGTAATATGCAGTATAATTAAATGCTTTTGATGATAAATACAATCTAAAGTTTTTATCCAAAGTATTTTCTTTTAATTTTAAAATTATATCTGCATAATCTTTTGGATCGACAACTACACAAACATCATTATAATTTTTAGCTGCCGCTCTAATCATAGACGGTCCGCCTATATCTATATTTTCAATCAAATCTTCATGTGATTTTCCGTCACTGTTCAAAACTTTTTCAAACGGATAAAGATTATTTACAACCATATCTATTGAAGAAATTCCTAACTTTTCAACGGTCTGTATATGTTTTTTATCATCACGTCTATATAAAATTCCGCCATGAACAAATGGATGTAATGTTTTAACTCTACCGTCTAAAATTTCTTTAAAATTTGTAACTTCATCAACTTCGATAACTTCAATGTTTTCACTTTTTAATATCTTGTATGTTCCTCCGGTTGAAATAATTTCCCAACCCAAATCAATAAGATTTTTTGCAAAATCGACAATTCCTTCTTTGTCAAAAACACTTATTAAAGCTCTTTTACTCATCTCTGTCCTCCACTACAAAAGTTTTATTATCTTTAAATAAAATTCTGTTTTCACAAAATGCCTTTACTGTTTCAACTATTAATTTATGTTCTTTAACCAATACTTTTTGTGCAATACTTTTATAATCATCCGTTATGTCAACAAGTACAAAATCTTGTAAAATTATCGCTCCTGTATCAACATTTTCGTCAACAAAATGAGTTGTTGCTCCGGTAATTTTAACTCCTGAATTTATAACTGCCTTATGAACATTTTCACCATAAAAACCCTCTCCACAAAATGAAGGTATCAGTGAAGGGTGAATGTTAATAACTTTTTTATCATAAGTCTTTACAAATTTTTCGGTTAAAATATTTAAATATCCTGCTAAAACAACCAAGTCAATATTTTTTGCTTTCAAATTTTCAATTATAACTTCATCATACTCTTCATTTGATTTGAAAGATTTTCTTGATAAATACAAAGTATTTATATTTTCATTTTTTGCTCTAACTAAACCATAAGCATTTTTTCTGTTAGAAATAACAAGATTTATCTTTGCATCAATTTCTTTTTGCTTTACAGCATCTATTATGGCTTGTAAGTTTGTACCTCCACCTGAAATTAAAACAGCAATATTAAGCATATCTACCTTCCTAATAAATTATTTTTTATTTTTTAAAAACTCTCTTTGGATATCTGTCATAGAATTTAAAAAATCTTCTTCATAATCATACAACCCTGCAGAGTAATCTCCATTAAAACAATCCATACACAAACCACTATAAGGTGCATCAAACTTTAATCCTATGGAATCAATAAGACCTTTTTCACTCAAATATCCCAAAGAATCAGCACCAATCATTTCTCTTATTTCTTCCAAAGATTTATTTGCAGCAATAAGTTCTTCTGTTTTTGAAATATCTATACCATAAAAACTCGGAAAAACAAAAGGCGGAGAAGCAATTCTTACATGAACTTCCAAAGCACCTGCTTCTTTCAAAAGTTTAACAATCCTTCTGCAAGTCGTACCCCTTACAATAGAATCATCTACCATCACAACTTTTTTCCCACTAACAACACCTTTTACTGCTGACAATTTCATTCTTACACCTTGCTCCCTAAGTTCTTGAGTCGGTTGAATAAAAGTTCTTGCAATGTACTGATTTTTGATTAACCCCATTTCATAAGGCAGTCCGCTTGCTTCAGCATATCCGCTTGCAGCAGATAAAGAAGAATTCGGAACACCTACAACAATATCGGCATTTGGTGCAGGACATTCTTTCGCTAAAGTCATCCCTGTTCTTTTTCTTGCTGTATGAACATTTACACTTGCAATATTTGAATCCGGTCTTGCAAAATATACATACTCCATTGCAGCAATAGAAATTCTGTCAGGTTCTATATAATTTTCTATTTTTAAACCGTCTTTATTTATTATAGCTAATTGCCCGGCTTTTACATTACAAACAAAATCCGCCCCTATCGTATCAATAGCACAAGTTTCACTTGCCATAACAAAAGCACCGTTTTTTGTTTTCCCTATTACAAGAGGTCTTAAAGAATTTCTGTCAACCGCTCCGTACAAAGTATCTTTAAGCATAACTAAATAAGTAAAGCCTCCTTTTATTTTTGTCAAACTCTCTTTTAATTGTTCTTCAAAAGAATTTTTTTTACTTCTTCTTATCAAATGAATTAAGACCTCTGTATCTGATGACGAATGAAATATAGCACCTTGTTTTTCTAATTCATTTCTCAAACTTTTTGCATTTATCAAATTTCCATTATGACAAATTCCCACACTCATATCATAAAAATCAAATAAAAACGGTTGAACGTTTCTAATGCTGTTATCTCCCGCTGTCGCATATCTAACATGCCCAATGGCAGTATTACCTTTTAAGTCTGAAAGAATTTCTTTATTTTTAAATACTTCTGAAACAAGCCCAATATTTCTGTAACTATATAAATTTTCTCCGTCTGATGATATTATGCCGGCTCCTTCTTGCCCTCTGTGTTGTAAACTGTGAAGTCCAAAGTATGTTAATTTTGAAGCATCTATATGATTCCAAATTCCAAAAACTCCACATTCTTCATTAATTCCACGCACTTAATATTCTCCTTAAAACTTCTTCATAAGCATCCATAACTGAACCTAAATCTCTACGAAAACGGTCCTTATCCAACTTTGCCATTGTTTCAACATCCCATAGTCTACAAGTATCAGGAGAAATTTCATCTGCCAATATAATTTTTCCATCACTTGTTCTTCCAAATTCGATTTTAAAATCTACCAAAATCAAATCAGCTTTCAAGAAAAATTCTTTTAATATCTCATTTATTTTTTCTGTTTGTTCTTTTATTTGTTTTAATTCATCTTCAGTAATAAGTTCCAAAGCTAAAGCATGATCATCATTTATCAACGGGTCATTTAATTCATCATTTTTATAACTCAACTCAAAAACGGCTTTTTTTAATATCTTTCCTTCCTCTAATCCGTATCTCTTAGCCATAGAACCTGCAACTATATTTCTTGTGATAACCTCTAAATGAATTATTTTTACATGTTTACAAATTTGATCTGTATCATTTACCTTTTTTATAAAATGAGTTTTTACTCCGTTCTTTTCTAAATGTTCGAAAATAAATGAAGTAATGGTATTATTTAAAATTCCTTTTTTATCAAACTCTTGCTTTTTTTCTCCATTAAATGCAGTGGCACTGTTTTTATAATGAACATATATTTCTTCATTATTTTCACATTCAAATAATTGTTTTGCCTTTCCTTCATATAAAAGTTTCATTATTATTTTCCTCCTTTGAAATAATTCACTCCGTTTTTAAATATTTCCTGTAAATTTTTTATAGTTTTTGTTTTATACAAATCAGTTCCGTAACGCTCGCTATGTCCCATTTTTCCTAAAATAAGTCCATTTTCGCTTATCATTCCTTCTATTGCATATAATGAACCGTTAGGATTAAATTTACCATTTATTGTAGCATTACCCTCAAAGTCACAATATTGAAAAGCTGCCAAATGTTTAAATTTTTCGATATTGTTTCCGACAATTTTCCCTTCTCCGTGACTGTATGCAACTTCATGCAATTCCCCGATTTCAAAATCTTGAGTCCATGGAGAATTTGTATTTGCTACTCGGGTTATTGCTGTTGTCGATATATGATGATAACTGTCGTTTCTATATAATGTCAAATCATCTTTAGTCAAATCTTTTATTTCTCCATAAGGCAATAATCCTGACTTAATTAATGCTTGAAATCCGTTACAAATTCCTAAAATTAATTTTTTGTCTTGTAAATGTTTATGAATAGCTGTTTTTACTTTTTCATTTTTCAAAACATTCACTATAAATTTTGCACTTCCGTCAGGTTCGTCACCACTTGAAAATCCACCCGGTAACATAATTATATGAGAATTTTTAATTTCTCTTACCAAATCATTAATTGAATGCTCAATATCATCTGATTTTTTATTTCTAAAGACAACAGTGGTTGTTACAGCACCTGCCTGTTTAAATGCTTTTTCAAGATCATATTCACAGTTTGTCCCCGGAAATACAGGAATCAATACTTTCACTTCTTCAATATAATTAGGATAATATTTTTTCTCTTTATATTTAGTTTCAATGTTTTCACAATTTGTTTTTTCTAAATTTTGATACAAAGGATATATTCCGTTCAAAGTGTTTGTATAAGCATTATAAATTTCTTTGTAGTCAAATTCTATTTTATTAATCACAATTTTTTCGCTTACAGTTCCTATTTTTTCAAAAGGCACTTCGTCTACCGCTTCAATAACCATAGATGCAGGCACAAAATCCATTGCATCTTTTTTATCTAAAGTAAATCCTAAATTACTTCCTATCCCCATTTTAACAAGAGATGAAATTAAACTGCCTTCTTCTTGAACATAGACGGAAACAACTTTTCCTTCTTTAATTAAACGTTCAACTGTTTCGTAATTTTCTAAAGTTTTATCAATATCCGGATATCCTTTAGAATCTTTAATTACGGGAACAAAATATAATTTATTTCCGACACGTTTTAATTCAGGAGTAATCACATCTTTAATTTTAATCGGTGTACATGAAAATGAAATTAAAGTTTCAACAACATTTAATTCATTAAAAGTTCCGGACATACTGTCTTTCCCACCAATACTTGGAGCCCCTATCTTATTTTGAGCATATATTGCTCCGAGTAAACTTTGAGTTACTTTTCCCCACTTTTTAGGATCTTTACCTAACTTTTCAAAATATTCTTGAAAAGAAAAATACAGACTTTCTTTATTACCTCCAACTGCATAAACTTTTGCAACAGATTCTAAAACTGCATAAACTGAAGACAAAAACGGAGAATAGTGTGAAATTTTAGGAATAAATCCATATGTCAAAACTGTTGCTGTGTCACTTGTTGAATATAAAGTAGGTAATGCTTGGACTCCGGCTTGAACAGGTGTTAATTGATTTTTGCCTGCAAAAGGCATTAACACACTTGTAGCTCCTATTGAGCCATCAAATCTTTGAGCAAGTCCTTTTTGACAAGTAACGTTTAATGACGAAAGTTCATTTAATATATTTTCTCTACTTACCTCTTTTGACTTAAAAGGATTTTCAGCATTGTTGTCTACTAAAATACTTTTTGAATGTTGCCTTACACCGCTTGTTGACAAAAAATCGGCTCCCATATCAACAACTTTTTCATCAAAGTAATACATTTCAAGTCTTCGTCTATCTGTTATGACAGCAACTTTTGAATATTCTATGTTTTCTTTTTCACATTCTTTTGTAAAAAATTCATAATCATTAGGGGAAATAACAACCGCCATTCTTTCTTGAGATTCACTTGTTGCAATTTCAGTTGGATTTAATCCTTCATATTTCAGTAAAACTTTATCCAAATGAATTTCTATTCCTTCAGAAAGTTCTCCAATTGCGACACAAACTCCACCTGCACCGAAATCATTACATTTTTTTATTAGTTTTGTCACTTCCGGTTTTCTAAACAGCCTTTGAATTTTTCTTTCTTCAATAGCATTTCCTTTTTGAACCTGACTTGAAGCTGTTTCTAAAGAATCATCAGTATGAATCAAACTTGAACCGCTTGCTCCTTGTATTCCGTCTCTTCCTGTTCTTCCGCCAATCAACAAAACTATATCGTCTTTTTTAGGACTTTCTCTTTTGAAATCTCCATATTTTACCGCTCCTACTACCGCTCCGACTTCCATATGCTTGGCAACATAAGAATCATCATAAAGTTCCTTAACATATGTAGTTGTAAGTCCTATTTGATTTCCATAAGATGAATATCCCTCTGTTGCTTTTTTTGAAATATCAACTTGCGGTAATTTATGTGTTAAAGTATCTTCTCTTTTTTGTAAAATATTTCCACAACCGGTAATTCTCATTGCCTGATAAACATAACTTCTTCCGGATAACGGATCTCTTATTGCACCGCCTACACAGGTGCTTGCACCACCAAAAGGCTCTATTTCCGTAGGATGATTATGTGTTTCATTTTTAAACTGAATTAACCACTTTTCAACTTTTCCGTTGTTGACAATATCTGTAAAAAATGAACATGCATTAATTTCTTCACTGACTTCAATATTTGTATCATTCAAAATATTTCTGTGGTATTTGCCTACGATGCTTGCCATATCCATCAAAGTTATAGGCTTTGTAATGTTTAACTGTTTTCTCATATCTAAGTATATATCAAAAGCATTTTGCATTTCCTCTTGAAATAATTCTGATTCTATCCTAATTTCATCTAATATTGTTTCAAATGTTGTATGCCTACAATGATCACTCCAATAACAATCCAAAACATAAATTTCCGTTTCAGTAGGATTTCTGTCTTCTGTTTTAAAATGTTCTTGTATAAATAATAAGTCCTCTATATCCATTGCTAAAGAAAGTTCTTTCTTTAACTTTAACAGTTCATCTTTTGAATAATATAAAAAATTTGATAAATTTTTCAAAGGTTTTATTTCTGAATTTATTGAAAAACTTAAAGTACTCATATCTTTTATTCTTGATTCAATAGGATTTACCAAATATTTTTCAATTTTTTGCAGTTCATCACAAGTTAATTTTCTATCAAAAACAATTAATCTACCACTTCTAACAGTTACATTTGCCTTATCATTTAGAAGTGATATACATTGCATTGCACTATCTGCTCTTTGGTCATATTGAGCCGGCAAAGTTTCATAAGCGAAAAACTTTTTATCACAAAGTTCAACTTCTTCAAAAATTTCATCAATCATAATTTCCGAAAAAACAGAATTTTTAGCTAATTTATAAGTCTTTTCGTCAATATTGTAAATATCGTAAATATTATATAAATCTAATGACCTGAGCTCTAATTTATATTCTGTATTTAATTTTTCTTTCAGTTCTATTTCTTCTTTATTGTAACCAAATCTTTTTTTTACAAAAATTCTTTTGTTCATGATTCCTCCTAATAGAATTTTCTGTTATACCAAAATAACATTGGAATTACCTTTTACAACTTCTCCGATCTCATAAATTTCTTCATTCATATCTTCAAAAAGTTTCTTTATATTCTCCACATCTTTTTTTTCAACAAATAAAAGCATTCCCACTCCCATATTAAAAGTTCCATACATTTCTTCTTTTGAAATTTCTCCCCATTGTTGAAGAAGTGAAAATATTTCTTTTTTGGGAATTTTCTTCTCAAAAATTTTGGCATCTACATTTTCTCCTAAAACTCTCGGAACATTTTCATACAAACCTCCGCCTGTTATATGACAAAGTCCGTTGATTTTAAAATTTTCAAGTAATTTCACAACGACCTTTGCATAAATTCGAGTTGGTGTTAAAAGTTCTTGTCCTAAAGTTTTTCCTGTGGAAATCTTATCATCAAGAGAAAATTTCTTGTAATCAAAAATTATTTTTCTGACTAAAGAAAACCCGTTACTGTGAACTCCTGATGACGGTAAAGCCAAAATAATATTTCCTTCTTTTACGCTTTTCTTTCCGTCAATAATTTTCTTCTTATCAACAACTCCGACACAAAATCCTGCAATGTCGTAATCGTCTTCTTTATATATTCCGGGCATTTCAGCAGTTTCCCCTCCAATTAAAGCAGCATTTGATTGAATGCACCCTTGTGCAACTCCCTCGACAATACTTGCCATTTTTTCAGCAACTAATTTCCCTGTTGCAATATAATCCAAGAAAAACAAAGGTTTAGCTCCTTGACATAAAATGTCATTTACACACATTGCAACGCAATCAATACCGACAGTATTATGCAAATCCATCATCTGAGCAAGTTTTACTTTAGTACCGACTCCATCTGTACCTGAAACTAAAACCGGATTTTCATAAGCGTCTTTATTAAGTTCAAAAAGTCCGGAAAATCCTCCCAAATCTGAAAGAACTCCATCAGTATAAGTATTCTTTATAAATTTTTTTATCAAGTTTACCTCATTGTAGCCTTCGTGTTTATCTACACCTGCAGATTTATAAGTTAATGCCATTTATATCCTCCTTAAATCAAGTCGTAATCCGATTTTATAAATCAAGTTGTTTATCCATTTCTTTTACTTGTTCTTTCATCTTCAATTTGTAATCTTTAAGTTTTAATTTTAATTTATCGTACTTAACAGAAAGAATCTGAGCTGCTAAAATGCCGGCATTTTCTGCTCCGTCAATCGCAACTGTTGCAACGGGTACTCCTTTTGGCATTTGTACAGTTGATAAAAGGGCATCTAATCCGTCAAGTGTAGATGATTTAACAGGTACTCCAATAACAGGATTAGTTGAAATTCCGGCCAAAACTCCGGCCAGATGAGCAGCTTTCCCTGCAAATGCGATTATCAACTCAATTCCGTCTTTTTCCATAGAATTTACAAATTCAACTGCAAAGTCTAAAGAACGATGAGCAGAAATAACTTTTGCCTCATATTCTATTCCAAATTCTTCTAAAACAACACAACACTTTTTGGCGATTTCTTTATCAGAAATACTTCCCATAATAACAGCAACTTTCATAAAATCCTCCATAACTCAAAAACTTTTTTCTATATTTTCTATCAAACAACAAAATATAATCCTGTTGATTTTAAATAAAAAAGTCGGGTATTCTCCCGACTAAATAACTACTTAAGCAAAAAAGAATACAAATCTGTAGGCGCAACTATAGTTTCTCCGTTATAAACTCTCATATTTCCGCCTGATATTTCGTCAATCAAAACTACTTCCCCATTTACTCTACCAAACTCTAATTTGATATCATATAAAGTAAGTCCTTTTTCTTTCAAAGTATCTCTTATAATTGTACAAATTTCTTTTGTACGCATAACTAAATCTTCATATTCTTTATCTGTTAATATATTTAATGCAACCAAAGCATCTTTTGTGATTAATGGGTCACATCTTTCATCATCTTTTAGTGTGATTTCAACATAAGTATCCAAATCTGTATTAGGTTTTATGTATTGTCCGTACCTTCTTATAAAACTTCCTACAGCTTTAAATCTACAAATAACTTCTATACCGTTACCAAAAACTTTTGCAGGCATAACCGTCATAGTATTTTCATCTAAATTACAATCTACATAATGAGTTTTTACACCTTTTTCTTTTAAAAGCTCAAAAAAATATTTTGTAATCTTAAGTCCCTCTTGACCAACACCATCTATAGACAACCCGACAGTGTTTGCACCGGGATCAAAAACTCCGTTTTCTCCTGTAACATCATCCTTAAATTTTAAAACATAATTTCCATCTTCGCTCTTGTAAATGTCTTTTGTCTTTCCAGTGTAAATTTTTTCCATAAAATACCTCCATAAATAACAACTACTTAACAAGTAATCCCACTTTCTGAAATATATTTGTAAAAAGACAATTTAATAACAAATAAGCCCAGAAAGTAGGCCTCAAGCGAAACCTACCTCCTGGGCTTTTCTCCCTTAGGTGTAATACAAACTGTATTCGTACCGCTCGGACCAGCAAGAAAAACTTCGGAACCCTAGGTACTCTTTCTCTTATATATTTTATTTGACACAGGTAAAAATAATTTTAACCTCAAGTAAATGATAACAATAAAATTTTACTTTGTCAATACAAAATTATAATTTTTTTAAATTTATTTATTTATTTCGAAATATCTTTTAAATAATATTTACCTTCTGTTTTAAAAAATTCATTCTTAACTTTAACAATTTTACCTGACATAAAAATTACTCCTATCATATTTGGAATAACTACAAGTCCAAGTGCCAAATCCAAGAACACTCCTATCTTATCAAATGATACAAAAGCAGCTAATCCAATCATTAAAGTTGCTATACATCTCATTATTTTACCGATTTTTGTTCCAAATAAATATTCTGCTAATTTTTCAGCATAAAATACAATAACAATTATTGTAGACAAAACAAATAAAAATAAAGATATTGATATTACTATTGAACCAAAAGTTCCAAATACAGAATTAAATGCTCTCTCAACAGCAATTGACTTATATTGTGGTTCTTTCCAAATACCACTTGTCAAAACAATTAAGGCTGACATAGTACAAACAATTACAGTGTCGACAAAAACTTCAAAAATTCCCCACAATCCTTGTCTTGCAGGATGATCTGTAATTGCAGTAGAATGTGCATAAGGTGCTGAACCCATACCTGATTCGTTGGAATAAACGCCTCGAGCTACTCCACTACTAATCGCTTTTTTCACACCCCAACCTGCTGCTCCGCCTACTATCGCTGTCGGATTAAATGCTCCTACAAAAATTAATCTAAATGCTTCAGGTATTTTTGTAAAATTAATAACTAAAACTATTAAACCAAAAACAATGTATATTAAAGCCATAAAAGGAACTAATTTTTCAGTAACTTGCCCTATTCTTTTGATACCTCCGTATACTACCAACACTACTAAAGTAAAAACCAAACCTACTGCAAAATATTTATGAAGCCCTAATTGTTCTAAAGGCCCTGTTGCAGAAATTGTTTGTAATGTTATTGACGGTAAAATTTCAAGCATAAAGAAAAAAGCAACTAATAATCCTAAAAATTTTCCTATTTTACCTCCAAAACCATGCTCTAAATAATAACAAGCTCCTCCTACATACTCTCCGTCTTCATTTTTTTGTCTGTACAAAATCCCCAATACTATCTCTGCAAACTTTGTTGCTTCTCCTATGATAGCTGTAATCCACATCCACAGTATTGAACCCGGACCTGCAAGAAAAATTATTGACGGTACAACTACAATATTTGCAGCTCCGATTGATGAAGCTAATGCAGCAGTTGCAGCTTGAAACGGTGAAACAGTACCTTCTCCGTCACTACTTTTAAGAAACATTTTCCCAAATGTTTGTCCTATTACATATGGGAAATACCTGATTTGAAAAAATCCTAAACGAAAAGAAATAAATAAACCTCCGCCGACTAAAAGGGCTAATAACGGAATTCCCCACAACCAATTTGAAAATACTTCTAAACTTTTTACAATTGAATCCATAAAATTTCCTCTCTTTCTTAAAATAATATTTTTAATATAAAACCTTTTCTACAATAATATTATACTATCTAAATTCAAAATATTATGGACATTTTTTATGTAGGTATTTGTAAAATTTATTTTATAATATTGATAATTTCTGAAAATATCCTTAAACTTTTTAAATTTTAATCATAAAATTATAAGTTTACTTTATATTTTTCTTTGAATGATATATACATATATATAAATTAAAAATGTCTTTATTATTCAGTAATGATTATAAAAATTAGGAAAAATAGACAAAAAATATAAATCATGTTAATATAATAATAAATGTAAATAAAATTAAGTGAGAATTTTTTTCAAAATATGGTTAAATATATTTTAAAAATTTTTTACTATTTACTAAACAAAAATTTAATATATGATTATTTATGTAATTATACTGTAAATATAAAATTATAAGGAGTTTATATGCAAAATTTTGATAAATTATCAAAAGTAAGTCTGTTTAAAGACTTTTCACAAGATGAATTGACAGAACTATTTTCAGCTATATCATTTTTCGAGAAAAATTATAAAAAGGATGAACTCATATTCAATCAAAGAGAAATATTAAAATATATTGGAATAATTTTAAACGGAAAGATAGCAATAACAAATTTTGATTATTTTGGAAACAGAAATATTCTTGCGGTATTCACAGAAAATGATTCATTCGGAGAATCAATAGCATCTTTAGAAAAAAAATCACCCCATGAAATTATTTCTCTTACAGAAAGTAAAGTACTGTGGATTGAATATAATACAATCTCAAAATCAATTTATAAAGAAAAAATATTGTCAAATATACTCAAAATTATTTCAATAAAAAATACAATATTAAACCAAAAAGTTCAAATTCTATCAAAAAGAACTACAAGAGAAAAAATTTTAGAGTATTTAAACATTCATAAAATTTTAGCTAACAAAAATGATTTTGAAATAAATTTAAACAGAAATCAAATGGCGGATTTTTTGGCATTAGACAGAAGTAACTTATCAAGAGAATTAAGTAAATTAAAAAAAGAAGGAATAATTGATTATTCTAAAAATAAATTTAAGATTTTATAAAATATGAAAAGGCAGTGTATGAAAATCTAAATCTCCATACACTGCCTTAATTTATTTAATGATATACTGAATAATCCCGTATGTGATACGATAAATTAATAATTAAAATATTAAATATAATAAATTTAGATTTTGCATTATATAAATCAAAATAATTTTAAAAAGTAAACTGTTTTGAAATTATATCCTAAACTCTTCCAAAGATTTTCCGTATCTTAATTCTTTTCTTAGATATTGTATTGTATTATCCATTTTTTCCAGTTCAATTAATATTTCTTTTTCTTTTTTTGTAGTTTCATGAATAGCAACTATTGCGCCGTTATTTATAACTATTCTTTTATTTGCCATTAATGCTAATATCGGGTCATGAGTTGCCATCAATACTATTTTATTCTCATTTACTAAAAGTTCTAACGCTTTTTTTCTATCAATTCCGGCATTTTCAATTTCGTCTATCAAGACAATCGGAGATGAACTTAGTATTGCAGTATCTGCAATCATTAACGCTCTTGACTGCCCTCCACTAAGAGAAGTTATAGGTGTGTTTAAATCAAATTTTTCACCTGCAAGTTTATTTGCCTCCTCAATAATCTTATTTATAATTTCCGATTCATTTTCAACCATTCTACTCTTTGCGTGAAGTTCAATGAATTCATAAGCAGTTAGATCCATTACAAAATTCATATTTTGAGAAAGCTGTGATACCAATTTGTTATTAGCGCTCAATCTCCATTTTTTATCTGCATCTTTTCCGTTTATCAAAATTTTTCTGTTTGTAGGAGTATCTCTGTCAGCTACCCACTCAATATCTGCTAAAAGTCTTGACTTACCGCTACCTGTCGGCCCGACAATAGATACAATTTCCGATTTGTTTATAGTAAACTTACCAAAACTCTCCGGCATTTTGTTTTTGCCATGTCCTGAAAGTATGGTTATTGAGTTTACTTCATTTTCTCCTATACCCATAAAAGATTTCATCTGTTGAATATAAATTTCCAAAGATTCTAACAAAACAGTTTCATCAATGGCCAATTCCTCTTTTTCGTCTTCATTAAATAAATCTAAATACTCAGAAAAAGTTAAATTTTTACTTTTTGATATATCAAAATTATTTTCCTCAAAAAACAATTCAACAAAAGGGTATCTTTCAAGTAATTCACATATTTTTAAATTATTCATTTTCTTTCCCCAACTTAATTTTCTTCACATTTCCCATTTGATATTTCGTACCTATTTTCTTTTCCCCTAAACAATAAGAGCAAAGTGCGGTAGGCATAGCAAATTTTAATTCCATTCCACTTACAGTATTTATACGATTATTTTCATCATACAATAAAGTGCTAAGTTCATAAGAACCTTGTCCTGTTAATCCGTTTATATTCATAACTATTGCCGATGGATTTACTGAACTTACTCTTGATGAAAAAACCTCTCTTTCAGCTTGAGAAACTATATCACCTTTTGTAATTACAACATAATCTGCACTTTTTAACATTGGGCCTATTTTTTTAGGAGTGTTTATACCGGAAAGATTATCTATTACACAAACAGATTTAATATTTTTAATATAAGGAGAACATCTGTTGCAAAGTCCCGCAGATTCAGTTATTAAAATATCCAAGTCATTGGATATTCCCCATTGTACAACTTCTTCTATATTTGAAACAAAAAAATGATCCGGACACAATGCGCCTGAAAGTCCTTTTCTGACTAAAATATTATTTTTTTCGTAAATCAAATCATCATCTGTATAAAGACAATCAAATTTCACAACACCTGCTTTTAAATCTCTTGTTTTTAAACTTTCTATTGTTTTTACTATTACGCTGGTCTTACCTGAAGACGGCGGACCGGAAAAAATTACTAAATTCATAACTATCCTCTTACTTTAAAATTTCACTGTTAAAAATATTTTCACATTTTCTTAAAATATCCATTATATTATTCGAATGTATAAAATCCCATCCACAGAATAAGAAATTTTGACTTTCATCAAGATTATTGTCAACTCCGTAAATAGTAGTAGGGAATTTTCCGTTTGCAGATAAAATATTTCCTGTTTCAACATTTGTAAAAAAGTCTATAATCGTTTCAATATTTTTTTTATCTTTTTTTGCAACTAAGAATATCGGACTTACTAAAGCACCGTCTTGCGGCCATATGACTTTTAATGCACTGTTTTTTCCTATCATTTGTGTAAAAAAGTACGGACTTATATTTACTACAGGATTATTTTTTTGATTTCCGTTTTTCTTAACCATTTCAGCCGGATGTAAACTTTTTTTATAAATTCGAGCTAAAGCCTTTATTCCATTTTCTCCCCATTTCGCATAAATATTTACCATTATGGCGTTAAACATATCCAAATCTCCAAGAGGAATCGCTACACTGTCATCATATTCTCCACTGAATAATAATTTTTCCCAAGAAAGTGGAACATTTCTACCATTTAAGTTATTTTCATTAACTAAAAATACACAAGGAACTACACTTATTATATGATATCTGTTTTTTAAATCTTTTAAAGAAATTTTTTCATTGTCAAAATCCTCATTTATTTTCTCAATATTTATTTTAAACTTTTCTTCATTCATATATTTTCCAATATATTCTTTATCAAAAAATAACTCAAACCCTGCAGAAACAAACACATCTGCAATTTTATCAAAATCATTATTTTTAAAATCATCTTCTATCCAATTTATTCCTAAATTTGCAGACCTCAAATCATAACCGATATTTAATCCTTTTTCTCTTTGTTCTTTTGAAAAATTATCAAAAGCCTCAAGTAAAGGCACTTTTATAGGGCAAGGCAAAACTCCTTTAACTATAATATCTCCCTCAATTGTATCTTTTTCTGCCAAAGTGATATCAGCTTCTTGTTGTTCATTTGAAAAAAACATATCCAACTTTTCCTTGAAAGATTTTTTATTTATACCTTTTACTTTCAATGCCATATCTAAAGTAACAATTTTCCCCATAGTTTTAAGCATTTTTTCATTTTTTAATTGATCAAGCCCATTATTTATAAAAAATTTTAAAAGCTTTTCGTTACCGTTTAATATATTATATAATTTATCATCAAAGTTTATATTGTTCATAAATACCTCCTAAGAATTTATATACATATTATAAAAAAGATCAAAAAAAAATTCCGTTGCAAATGCAATGAAATTTTTAAATTTGAATTTTATTATTAATTTTATAATTCGTAATAATTTTTTTCAGTTGAAAGATAATCCACAACTCTCACAACTTTGTCGCCTTCAATATAAACTCTTGGAATTCTCATATTTATTCTACAAATCAAATCATAAACATTTGTATTTGATAAATTTGCAACTTCGGATATATCCAACTTCATGCCTTTATATTCTCCATAAAGTAGTACCACATCTCCAATTGCAATATTTTCTATATGAGAAACATCAACCATAACTTGATCCATACAAACTTTGCCTAAAATATTTGCCTTATATCCGTTTATCATTACATAACCTTTGTTACTTAATTCATAAGGATATCCATCAGCATAACCTATCGAAATCGTAGCAAGTTTTATTTTTTTATCAGCTTTAAATGTTCTTCCATACCCAACGGTATCACCTTTGTATATATATTTTAAGTTACTAACGGTACTTACAAAACTAACAACTGTTTCCATTTTTGTTTTAGAATTATTTTCAACATATTTAGAAGGATATTCACCATATATTCCAATCCCACATCTTACCATATCATAATAATAGTCATGCAATAATGCACCTCCATCATTACTTATATGTAACATAGGTAATTTCAAGTTCTCGTCTTTAATTAATTTTTTAACTTTTTCAAATTTTTCAACTTGTAATTTTGTAAATGAGAAATCCTCAATATCGGAGACACTAAAATGAGAAAACATACCTTTAACCACAATATTTTTCATTGAATATATCTCTTTAATAAATTCTTTTAAATCATCATTTATTAAAAATCCGAGTCTATTCATTCCTGTATCTATTTTAATATGAATTTTACATTTTTTTCTTATTTTTCCGGCTATTTCATTTAGCTCTCTTGCCATTGCTATGTTATAAACGGTTAAATCAACATTATTCTTTATCAATTTTTCAAATAACGTGGTAGGAACATAACCAAGTATTAAAATCGGAGTTTTTATTTTTTTCTTCCTAAGTTCCATAGCCTCAGAAAAATTAGCCACACAAAAATAGTCAACTCCCTGTTTTTCTAAAAATTCCGCAACAGTACAAGCTCCAAGCCCGTAAGCATTTGCTTTTAAAACTATTCCTACTTTAGCTCCGTTACATTTTTCTTTTATTTTCAAAAAATTATTTTTTAAATTATCTAAATTAACATAAATTAAAGATTGATTTTCATACATACAAACCTACCTCCTGATTAAATTAAATGCTTTAGGTAAAAATTCTATAATATCAGATGCAATTAATGAATCTTTTCCTATTTCATCGGCTGCCAAATCTCCTGCCAATCCGTGTAAATAAACTCCAAGTTTTGCACTTTCAAAAGGCTTAAGGCCTTGTGCTAAAAGAGATACAATTATTCCTGTAAGACAATCTCCACTTCCTGCTGTTGCCATACCGTCATTACCGGTTTTATTTACACAATAATTCCCATTAGAAAAAATTATACTTCCCTTTCCTTTTAAAACTACAGTACTTTTAGATTTGATATTATCCACATAATCAATAACAGACTCTAATCTGTTTTTATTTATGTATTCTAAATCTTGATTAGATAAAAAGGAAAACTCTGCACAATGCGGTGTTAAAATTATATTTTTTCTATCTGAAAATTTATGTTGAATATTTTTAAATGCTTTAATTCCATCTGCATCTATAACTACAGGTTTTTTAAAATTTTGAAGGATAAAATCTAAAACTTCAATATTTTCAAAATACTCCCCCATACCACAGCCTATTGCAACAGCATCAAATTTGGACAAATAATTTAAAATATCAGGTAAACTGTCCAAAATAAAATGTCCTACATGGTTATCATTTATAGGTAGTACAATATTTTCTACGGCCTTAATTTGTAAAATATCGGATATTGATTTAGGACAAACATTATAAACAAGACCACAACCGGATCTAAGCGAAGACTTTGCACACAAATCAACCGAACCGCACATTCCCGCACTACCGCCTATGATTCCGACTTTGCCAAAAGTTCCTTTATTTCCAAAAATATCTCTTTCTTTTAAAATATACTTATATTCATCATCAATACACAAATTATCCTTTAATGATATACTAACAACAGAAATAGCATAATCACCGTCATGTGAAATTGAACAACTGACATTTTCGACTTTATTAGATAAAGAGACACTGTTAAAAACAATATAAGGATTTCCGGAAAAATCATGCTTTACTTCAACATCTATAGGCTTTATACTTCCAAAACCTAACCCTAACGCCTTTACAAATGCTTCTTTTGCAGAAAAAATTCCTGCAATTGTTTCAAATCTATTTCCCTTTAAAATTACATACTCTCTTTCTGAATCAGTAAAATATTTTTTCAAAAATTTATCTAAATTATTCATTTTAGAAAATCTTGAAATATTACAGATATCTGTTCCTACCATTATTCAATATCATCTTCTCTCTCGGCTGAATTAAAGTTATTTTGCAACAAATTATATAAATTTTCATAATCTAAAGACAAAATATCTTCCGGCTGTTCTATACTTTTCAAAAATGTTCTGATTTTATTTTCTATTTCTTTCATACTTCTGTAAGTCAACAGGTAAGTATTGTACTTTTGAGAAATAAAATCTATTACAATATAAGAAATATCCCATTTTAGTTTTGTCTTATCATCACTTGATATATTTAACTCATCTGTAACACGCTTTACTCTCTTAACCACTGCAAAAACAACAAACTCGACGAATAATATAAATTCATCGTCAATTTCATTTTCTTCAATATCTTGTATTACAGATAAAATCAAATTCCACCTAAAATCTTTATTTATAATTTCAAATAACCCTAAGCCGAATTTCTTACACAAGTCGTTTCTGAAAGTAATTTCTTTTTTAAATTCAAAAGCCTCTCCAATAACTATTTTTCTATTATTTGCGCCGCTTAATCTATTTAAAAACCTAACAAAATAATCTTCATATTTCATTGCGTCTTGAAATTTATTTTTAGAAAATATATAATCGACTATTATATCCGCACAATCCTTAAAATCCACAACAAAGCCTGTACTTTCCTTTATTTTAACAGAATACAAATCATGAACCATTTTGGAAACAATGGCCTTTAAATGAAGTTTAGAAGAGTCATAATTACTCTTATCTTCGACCTGTTTCAAATGATTATAGACGCTTTGTAGCTGATTATCTATCATAGATAAATTAGCTTTTATAGAAAACATTATTGAACGTATAAAGTCTTCTGTAATCATATAATTAAAATTTTTATACAAAACACTATGATCAATTTCTCCCCAAAAGACATTAACCAAAGACTTAATCTGCAACTCAAAATTAACAAAATAATCTTCAGCAAGTACAAATCTTCCATCTATCTTATAAATTTCAAAGCCATTTTTTTGTAATTTTGGTTGTTTTTCAGCAAGTTTTAATTCAATATTTGAATTTAACTCACTTTTGTAATAACCGTCTTTGCATTTTACATTAAAATTTTTACAAATAACATCAAAAATTTTCTTTTCATCATCAATAAACCTACACTCAACCCTAATTCCAATCAAATCAGGTAAATGTTCTATCGCTTCTTTATAATTAGGATAAATGTAATAATAGTTATTTCTAAGTAATTTTTCACGAATACTGTCTTCACTTTTTATTCTTGAAGTTGTGTTTATAAAAAAATCACAATTCAAAAAAATATCTCTAAAAAACTTTTCTAAAGAATTGGATGAATCTTTAATAAAATCCATATTATTATACATATGTTGAATTGAATTACCCAAAAATTCAAAAATTTCAAGTTTCAAAAAAACACCTCCAATCAAAAAATATTTTACCATAGTTTAAAACTATTTACAAATATATTTTGATAAGAGGCGTATTCATATTTTAACCATAAATTAAATTTTATACTTTAATTTTTCAAAATTCTAATTGAATTCAAAACTGCAATAATCATTGCTCCAACATCTCCGAAAACCGCTTCCCACATACTTGCCAATCCAAAAGCCCCAAGTACTAAAAACACTATCTTAATTGTCAATATGAAAATAATATTTTGTAAAACAATACGTTTTGTAAGTTTTGATATTTTTATCGCTTCTACCAATTTTGATATTTCATCTGTCATTAAAACTACATCTGAAGCCTCAACAGCTGCATCTGAACCCAATGACCCCATTGATACTCCAACATCTGCCCTCGCTAATACAGGAGCATCATTTACTCCGTCTCCTACGAACACTATCTTTTTTGATTTTTCTTTTTTGGTTTCTAAAAGTTCTAATTTTTCAACTTTTTCATGTGGCAACATACCTGAAAAAAATTTATCAATTTTTAATTTATCACAAATATCTTTTGCAACAGGATAATTATCTCCCGTAAACATAACTATATTCTTTACTCCGCTATTTTTCAAATCACTAATAGCTTTTATGCTGTCATCTTTAATTTTATCTTTAATAAGTATATATCCTGCATATTTTCCATCAATAGCGACATAAACTATCGTCCCCGGTTTATTGCACACTGAATATGAAATATTTTCTTTTTTCATTAACTTTTCATTACCTACTAAAACTTTTTTATCGAAAATAGTAGCACTAATTCCATAACCATATAAATCTTTATAATTTATTATTTTATTTTTATCAATTTCTTTTCCGTAGTGATATAAAATCGAAACAGCAATAGGATGATTAGAAAAAGATTCGGCATATGCAGAAAATTTACAAACATCATCAGCAGTAAATCCATTTTCAAAATAAATATCACATACTTCAAAATTTCCTTTTGTCAAAGTTCCCGTTTTATCAAAAATTATCGTATCTATCTTACTTAACGCTTCAAGATAATTCCCACCTTTTACAAGTATTCCATTTTTTGATGCAAGACCTATTGCACTGAAATAACTCAACGGAATTGAAATTACCAAAGCACACGGACAAGAAATTACTAAAAAAACAAAACCTCTTTTAACCCAAGAAATCCATTCCCCATTTAAGAAAATAGGAGGTATAATAGATAATAAAGTAGCTAAAACAACTACAATAGGAGTATAATATATCGCAAATGAAGTAATGAAATTTTCGGTATCTGCTTTATTGGAAGAAGCACCTTCAACCAAATTTATAATTTTGCTGGCAGTTGACTCTCCAAAAGATTTTGTAACTTTAGTTTTTAAAATTCCTGTCATATTTATACAACCTGAAAGAATTTCATCTCCGACTTTTACGCATTTTGGAATCGACTCTCCTGTCAATGATTTAGTATCCATCATAGATTCACCACTTAAAATTACACCATCAAGTGCAATTTTTTCTCCCGGTTTTATGATAATTTCATCTCCAACATTAATTTTTTCGGGAGAAATTTTAATAAGTTTTTCTCCATTTTCAATATTTACATAGTCAGGACGAATATCCATCAAATCTGAAATAGATTTTCTTGAACGATTAATCGCCCTACTTTGAAAATACTCACCAATTTGATAAAATAGCATTACTGCAACCGCTTCAGGATATTCCCCGATTACAAATGCTCCTAAAGTTGATAAAGTCATTAAAAAATTCTCATCAAAAATTATACCATTAAAAATGTTTTTCATTGCTTTACTAACGACATCAAACCCGAGAACTACATATGAAACAATAAAAATAATTATACTAATCTCTTTAAAGCCACTTAAAAAAGTATACATTAATAAAGATAACAAATATATAATAAATCCAAAAGCAATAAAATATAAGTTTTTATTACTCTCCTTTGATTTTTTCATTTGATTAAATACAACATTTTCTTTAACTTCGACATCAGGTTCATAAAAATTCACTATTTTTTTAACATTTTCAAGTAAATTTTTTTCAACTTCTATTTCAAAATCTATCTCAACTGTCTGTGTGACTAAATTTATCTTTGAAAAATTCACTCCATCTAAATCATTTATCTTATTTTCAATTTTTAAAGAACAATTCGGACAGTCAATTCCATCTAACAAAAATACCTTTCTCATAAACTCTCCTATATATTATAGTTGCTCAATCATTCAACTAATTGAGCAAAAACTCTCGCTTAATATAAAAATCCAAATTACTAACCTTTAATTCTTACTCATTAACATGTTCAAAACCTTTATCAAGGATAGCCTTAACATGATCATCTGCCAATGAGTAATAAACAATTTGCCCTTCTTTTCTAAATTTAACTAAATTTGCAAGACGTAATGCCTTTAATTGATGAGAAATTGCAGACTTAGTCATACCTAATAACACCGCCAAATCACAAACACACATTTCATTTTGTTCCAAAGCATGCATAATTTGTACTCTTGTTGAATCACCAAATAGCTTAAACAAAGATGCTAAATTAATATACATTTCCTTTGGCTTAATTTTTCTTTTTGTATCATTAACAACTTCATCATGAATAACATTACAATCACAATACAATTTTTCACTCATACTATCAACCTCCATATAGTTGAATAATTGTTCAACTAATATAATTATAATTCTTCAGTAATAATTTGTCAATAGATTTTTAAAATAAAAAAATTGTACTCTACAAATAAAGTACAATTTTAAAAATATTTCAAAGAAATGTATAAATTAAAAACACCTTCTTTAAAATTATTACCCCCGCTTACGCGGGAAAGTTTCATTAATTATCCATCATATAAAAAATCATCCATGGATCACCCCTGCTTACGCAAGAACCTAACATATTTTAACATAAAAATTTAATACTTACAATTATATTTTTATTATTTTCTAAGCACTGTATCAAAATAAAAAATTTAACAATTTTAAAATAAATACCTTGCTTGTATGAAAAATACAACTTTTTATAGAGGAATAAAACTCAATTTTAAGATCAGCCTCGATTACACAGAAAATACGTTATGGAATTTTTCGCATAGGAAGTAAATGTAGAATCACCCTCGCTTGTGTGGGAAATACGTTCTTATAAAACCCCTCGCATTAGAACGACGAGGATCACCCCCGCTTACGCGGGAAATACTTTCCAATTATTACAACGTTATGGGATATAAAGGGATCACCCCCGCTTACGCGGGAAATACACATCAACGGAGAAAGTTATATATCTTTTACAAGGATCACCCCCGCTTACGCGGGAAATACGAATATAGAGCGTGAACATTTAACAAATGAAGAGGATCACCCCCGCTTACGCGGGAAATACTGACAATCAGAAACATTACAGACTTAGAAACGAGGATCACCCCCGCTTACGCGGGAAATAC
>JALEHY010000009.1 GCA_022770425.1 Parvimonas sp.
TTTTTTATAAATTTATATTCAGCTGTTCACATTTTGTTTTAAGTTTTTTCTTTGCGATTTTGTAATATTCTTTAACGGTATCTTCCTTTATATTCATATTTTCTGCGATTTCTTTATTTTTCATTCTTTTGTAAAATTTTAAAATTATGACAGTTCTTTGTTTTAATGGTAGATTTTTTATCAAGTCTTTTAGTTTTTCATTTCTGTCTTTTTCAAAAACTTCTTTTTCAACATCTGTGTCATCTTTTAAATCATCAATTAGAGTTTTTTCATCCTCATTATTTACTGCTATATTTGCACTTATCTGATTTTCGTATTTTGCTTTTTGTTTTGAAAATTTGTTCATATAAAAATACTTAATTTGATATTTTAAATAGCATTCCAAACTGATTTTTCCGCTCCCGTCAAAAGTTTCCAAAAGCTGTAAAATTTTTAAAACACCGTCCTGAAAGGCATCTTCAAAACTGTCATTATTGGCAAAATATTTTTTTATTGATGATTTTATAAGCGGTTCAAAATCTTTAACAATTTTTTCCTTATCAAACATTTTTCCTCCTGTGAATATGACGGTAGTTAATAAATACGGTTAAGTCTTTAAGAGATTTTTAATAGTAAGATTAAATTTTTTATATGTTTAATTATACTACTATTTTATTTTTAAGTCAATTATAAAGTTACAATTGTGTAAAATAAATTAAATTTTTATAATCCGCTCTCAATTTTTAAATTAAAAATAACTTTTTAAGATACTTAGTGCTTTTATAATATATAATTTTGAAAAAATGTTTTACTCTATGTTACAGATAGGAGTTTTTTGATATAATAATAAAAAGCGATTAATTAAGTTGGAGGAAGTTATGAAAATTATAATAGGAAATGATCATTCAGCAGTTGAAATGAAAAATGAAATTATTAAATTTTTAGAAGATTTAGGACATGAAGTTGAAAATGTCGGAACAAATGATCATACAAGTGTTGATTACCCTGTTTTTGCAAGAAAAGTTTGTAAAAAAGTTTTAGAAAATAAAGATTCTTTAGGGATCGCAATTTGCGGTACGGGTATAGGGATTTCCATTGCCTGTAATAAAGTAAAAGGAATAAGAGCCGCACTTTGCAGTGAAAATTTTTCCGCTAAGATGACAAGAAAGCACAATAATGCAAATGTGCTTTGTCTTGGAGCGAGAGTTACGGGGATTGAGCTTGCAAAAGATATTGTAAAAACTTTTATAGATGAAAAATTTGAGGGTGGAAGACACCAAAAGAGAATAGATATGTTAGAGGAAGAATAGGTTGAAGGAAAAAATGAAAATTACTGTTGCAGGTTGCGGAAGATGGGGAACTTTTATCGCTTGGTATTTGGATAAACTGAATTATTCGGTTACTTTGTACGGAAGAGAAACTTCTTTAAGAATGAAAGAATTGATTGCAAACAGAAAAAATGATAAGTTGACTCTTTCTGACAGCCTTAATTTAAGTACAGATATGGATAATTCAATACAAAATGCGAATTTACTTGTAATTTCTATAAGCGTTCAGGATTTAAGGAATTTTTTGACACAAATAAAATATAATCTGAAAAACAAGGATATTCCGATTTTGCTTTGTATGAAAGGAATAGAAATGGAAACCGGTTACACTCCTACACAAATTGTAAAAGATATTTTGGGAGAAAATCAAAAATGTGCAGTTTGGATAGGACCCGGACATGTTGAAGATTTTGTAAGAGGAATACCGAATTGTATGGTTATAGATTCTGAAAATAAAGAATTTACAAAGTTTTTAGTTGAGAGTTTTTCAAGTGATTTAATACGTTTTTATTACGGGACAAATCTTTTGGGAAATGAAATCGGAGCTGCCTCAAAAAATGTTATAGGTATAGCTGCGGGAATATTGGACGGAATGAATTTAAGCAGTCTGAAAGGAGCTTTAATGGCGAGAGGAACAAATGAAATCGCAAAACTGATGGAAAAAATGGGTGCTGACAAATCCTGTGCTTACGGACTTTGTCATTTGGGAGATTATGAAGCGACAGTTTTTTCAAAATTCAGTAACAATCGCAAATTCGGAGAGTCATTTGTAAAAAAAGAAAAGTATGAAAAACTGGCAGAAGGGTTTTATACCGCAAAAGCACTTATGAACCTTTCTGAGAAATATTCTGTTGAATTACCTATAACAAAAGCAGTTTATGAAATAATTTATGAAAATAAAGATGTAAATTGTGTTTTAGAGTCTTTATTAAAACGCAGTTTAAAGTTTGAATTTTAATGGAGGAAATATGTTAGCTTTTTTATTGATTCCTTTGATTGTATGTATTTTTAATATATACAGAAGATTTACCTGCATTATAAAAATAAAAATTACAATTTTTACAATTACCGCTGTGGTTGTTGTTTCAGGGATAATCTTATATATTGCATACTTGGCGGGAAATACAGCCTCTCATTATATAGTTGCTTTAAGTTGGATTTTGGCGTTTATGACAAGTCTTTTGAGTGCGGGAATTTCAGAAAAAGGATTTGTACAACCTTGGAACATAGTAAGCAAAATATATAAATGGGAAAAATTAAGAGAAGTTTCCATAGAAAAAAGAAAAACAACAGTCCTTGTAAGTTTTAAAATAATAAGAGAGTTAAGACAAGAGTATGATTTGAATGATTTACCGAAAATCAAAAAAATGTTAAAGGAAAATACAAAGTTTAAGATTTAAAAAATTGATTTGAAAGTAAATTTAAAAACCAATTTAGGTAATTAGACCAAAGGTATTTATTATAACAAAAATAAGGGTTAAAAAATATACAAAAGTAAAAAATATATGGAAAATATATTAAAAAAGTGCTATAATATCCTTGAAATAAATTTTTAAGGAGGTTTTTCATCTATGAATCATTTGGAAGGTTTAGAAAATCTTGCGGGAAATAACGCAAAACTTGGTGGAGCTATTCCTGAAACTATGCAAAGTTTCGTTGCTTTTACAGGAACAGTTTTTAAGGACGGAGCCTTGAGTGTAAAGCAAAAGGAACTTATCACATTGGGTATAGCAGTTGCTGTAAGATGTGAAGGCTGTATAGAATTTCATACAAAAAAATGTATTGAAGTTGGAGTTACAAAAGAAGAATTTGCAGAAGCGGTTGCGGTTGCAATAGCTATGGGTGGAGGACCGTCTACCGTTTACGGAGGAAAAGCATTAGAGGCTTTTGAACAATTTACAAAATAGCATAAGAGCTTTAGAATAACTTCTTTTAAGAAATTTTTAGACGACTATAAAATAAAAATAACTTTATTTTTTTGATAAAGTTATTTTTATTTTATAGGCATAAACTCATTTAACAATTAAGCTGAAAATATTGTATACTATATTGACGGTTTAATATAAATTTTTGAGTATAATGAGTATAAAAAGATGAATTTATTTCATTAAAATAAATATAAAAGGAGATTTTATGATAGGTTTTGTGGCAGCATGTTGTACTACTTTTTCACTTTTACCGCAAGTTATAAAAGTTATGAAAGAGAAAAAAACAAATTCTATTTCTTTGGGAATGTACATTTTACAAGTAATAGGACTTTCTCTTTGGCTTATACACGGTTTGAGAATAGGAGATTTGCCTCTTATTTTGGCAAATTCTGTTTCGGTGTTTTTTGCTGTAATTGTGTTAATTTACAAATTAAAATACAAATAACAACTTGATTATTTTTTTTACTTACTATATAATATAGCTGTATTTGTAAAAATTTTAAGAACAAAAATAAAATGTTTTAAGGAGTGTATTTATTATGGACTTACAAAAATTTAACAGAATTAAAAATGATGACGGATTTATTGCAGCTTTGGATCAAAGTGGCGGCAGTACGCCGAAAGCACTTAGACTTTACGGAATAGATGAAGATAAATACTCATCAGAAGAAGAAATGTTTGATTTAATTCACCAAATGCGTACAAGAATTGTTACTTCAAAATCCTTCACTAAGGAACGTATCTTGGGAGCGATTTTGTTTGAAATGACAATGGAAAGAAAAGTTGATGATAAATTTACTCCTGACTATCTTTGGAACGACAAGGGGATAGTTTCTTTCTTAAAAGTTGATAAAGGCTTGGCTGAAGAAAAGAACGGTGTACAACTTATGAAGCCTATTGCTGATTTAGAGCAAATAGTTAAAAAAGGTGTTGAATACGGAGTTTTCGGAACTAAAATGCGTTCTGTTATAAAAAAAGCAAATGAAGATGCTATAAGAGAAGTTGTAGCTCAACAATTTGAATTTGCAAAAATAATTTTAGCCGGCGGACTTGTTCCGATAGTTGAACCTGAAGTTGATATAAATTCAAACGAAAAAGAAAAATGTGAAGAAATTTTGAAAAGAGAAATTCTTAAAGAACTTGATAAGCTGAATGAAGGTCAAGAAATAATGTTAAAACTTACTCTTCCTACAATTGACAATTTCTACAAAGAATTGGTTGAACATAAAAGAGTATTAAGAGTTGTTGCGCTTTCCGGAGGTTATTCAAGAGAAAAATCAAACGAACTTTTAGCAAAAAACAATAAGATTATTGCAAGTTTTTCAAGGGCATTAACAGAAGGGTTAAATGCAAATCAAACACAAGAAGAATTTGATAAAACATTGGATGAAACAATAGAAAGTATCTTCCAAGCATCAAAGAAGTAAATTTAAGATAATAAGATAATAAAAAACGGCTTTAAAAGCCGTTTTTTGTTGTGTATCTGTATAAAAACTTTATTCCCGAAAGAGTTAAAGAAGCACCTAATCCTGTGTAAAATATGGCGATTTGCTTTAGACTTAGTATTTGGAAATTTCTTATCATAATTCCTAAAGTTATCATAAAAAACATTAAAATATAGGATTTTTTATCAAAAAATTTAAATACATTTTCTTTTTCGTTTTCATAAGACATAATTCTTAAACAATGTTTATTTACCATTTTTGAAAAAATTAAAAACCAAAATAATAAAAAGATTACAACTGAAATTGATAAGCTAAAGATTGAAAAGTTGTTAGTGTATTCGTTGATTCCTATCTTTAATATATTTAAACCTGCTACTACCCATAACATTCCGGCTATAAAAATTAAATTCTTCTTTTTTGTTTTCATAAATTCTCCTTAAAATTGTTTTATACCTTATATGTAAAATATACCCACAATTTTTTACAAAATTAATTGACAAAATGTTTTTAATTTAGTAATATAATTACCAAAGATATATTTAATATCCCTTATAGCTCAGACGGTATAAGAGAGAAAGCAAAAGAACGAGCAAAGCGAAGTTGTTTTGAGTTTATATCTTAGGTTAGTGCCGAAGGCACGAGAGAATGAGCAAAGAAGAGAGGGAGATAGTGAAAAAATATCAAAAAGTGGAAAAAAGTAAGAAATACGCCCTCATAGCTCAGTCGGTAGAGCGCAACCATGGTAAGGTTGAGGTCATGGGTTCAAGTCCCATTGTGGGCTCCAATTTAATATTTATGTTGATAAGGAAAAGAAACAACTGTTTTTAGAGAGATGTTTGACGGTGAAATACATCAAAGTTGAAGGTGCGTCCTTGGAGTAATGTTTGCTACGATATAGCAATTTGAGTGGATTTTTCAATTAGAGTGGAACCGCGGAAATTTTTTCGTCTCTTGTTTTTCAAGGGACGATTTGTTTTTATAAATATAAAGAGAGGTAGAATATGAAAATTTATAATACTTTGACAAGAAAAAAAGAAGATTTTAAATCTATAAATAAAAATGAGGCTTTGATTTATGTATGCGGACCTACTGTTTACAATTACATACATGTCGGAAATGCAAGGCCGATGATAGTTTTTGATACTCTTAGAAGGTATTTATTATATATAGGATATAATGTAAAATTTGTCAGTAATTTTACAGATATTGATGATAAAATTATAAATATAGCAAAAGATAAAGGAGTCGATTTTACTGATATTACAAAAAAATATATTGATGCTTATCTTGAAGACAGTAACGCTCTTAATCTTTTTGAAAGTCATACAATTCACCCTCGTGCAACAGAGTATGTTAATGAAATGATAGATTTTGTAAAAATACTTGAAGAAAAAGAAATTGCATATAATGTGAATGGTAATGTTTATTTTGATATCAGTAAAGCTAAAGACTACGGAAAACTTTCAAAAAAGAATATAGATGATTTAAGAGCAGGTGCAAGGATTGACGTTTCAGATGAAAAGAGAAATCCTTTAGACTTTGCACTTTGGAAAAAGAGAAAAGAAGAAACAGAACCTGCATGGGAAAGTCCTTGGGGACTTGGTAGACCTGGTTGGCATCTTGAATGTTCAGTTATGGCAAAACATTTACTTGGAAATACGATAGATATTCATGCCGGAGGAGAAGATTTACAATTTCCTCATCATGAAAATGAAATTGCTCAATCTGAATGTTGTAACGATAAAATTTTTGCGAATTATTGGATGCACAATGGAATGATAACAGTAGATAATGAAAAAATGAGCAAATCAAAAGGAAATTTCTTTACTATTAAAGATATACAAAAAGAATTTTCTCTTGAAGTTGTACGACTTTGGATTTTATCAACTCATTACAGAAACCCATTGAACTTTTCAAGAGAAGTCATGGAACAAACAAAAAACGGGCTTGACAGAATGTATAACGGAAAAGAACATATAGAAAGACTTTTGGGAATTTGTGAAGAAAAAGAAAATACAGATATTTCTAAACTTTTGGAATTAAGAGAAGCATTTTTAGATTGTATGGATGATGACTTAAATACTTCGGATGCCATATCAAAACTCTTTGAATTGATAAGATATTCCAACACATTTGATGAAAATACAGACCTAAATTTAGTAAGAGGAGCATTTAAACTTATTTCTGATTTTTCTTCTGTCTTAGGACTTTTATATAATGAAAAAGATGAAGTTTTAGACGAAGAAATTGAAAAATTAATCGAAGAAAGACAGCTTGCAAGAAAGAACAAAGATTTCAAGAGAGCTGATGAAATAAGGGACTTATTAAAAGAAAAAAATATTGAATTAAAAGACACAAAAGAAGGTGTCATATGGAAAAAGGTGTAATATGAGTGAATATATATTTGGAAGAAATGCTGTTTTAGAGGCACTTGAAAGTGAGAGAAAGGTAGAAAAGATATACCTTTTAAAAGGAGATTTAAAAGGTTCTGTAAATAAAATAATCGGAAAAGCAAAATCAAAAGGAATTTTAATTTCAGAAATAGATAAATACAAATTAAATGATATGGCGGACGGAGTTGTTCATCAAGGAGTTTGTGCATTAGTTTCAAATTTTGATTATTCAACTTTAGAGGATATTATTCAAAGTGCAAGAGAAAAAAAAGAAGATTTATTTTTGGTGATTTTAGATGAAATAGAAGATCCGCATAATTTCGGAGCGATAATTCGTAGTTGTGAAGGAGCGGGAGTTCATGGGATAATCGTATCGAAAAGAAATCAAGCGCCTGTTACTTCAGTAGTTGAAAAAAGTTCTGCAGGAGCTGTAAATCATATGAAAATAGCAAAAGTGTCAAATATATCGGATACAATTTTAAAATTGCAAAAAGAAAATGTATGGATTTACGGCGCTTGCGGAGAAGCAAAACAAAATTATACTGATATGGACTTTAAAGGGAATATTGCAATAGTTATAGGAAATGAAGGTAAAGGTATAGGACAACTTGTTAAAAAAAGATGTGACTTTTTAACTAAACTTCCTATGATGGGTAAAATTTCCAGCCTTAATGCATCAAACGCCTGTGCTATATTGGTATATGAGGCTTTAAGACAAAGATATGGAAAGTAAAAAACTTATTATAATAGACGGTTACAATATTTTACACGCTTGGAACAAATACATTCCATTTCTGAAACAAAGTTTTGAAAGTGCAAGAAACGAACTTATTTATGATATGGGAGAACTTTCAAAACTTATGGAAATAAAACTTCTATTAGTCTTTGATGCTTACAAGGTTAATTTTGTTGAATCAAATGAAAATATCAAAGGAATAGAAGTTATTTACACAAGGCAAAACGAAACCGCCGACAAGTATATTGAAAAAAAACTTGATGAAATAGGAAGAAAAATTTCAGTTTCGGTCGGTACTGATGACACACTTATACAAAAACTTGTGATGCAAAGAGGAGGAATTATTTTAACAAGTGAAGAACTGTTGTATCGTTATGAAAATCTTAAAAATAAAGTAAAAAGATTAGAAAATAAAAAAAGGATAACAAATAAAAGTTACTTAAATACTCTTGATGAAAAAGTGTTAAAACAAATAGATGATATAGAGAAAAAACTTTTCGGAAAGGAATAAAAATATGAGAAAAGCATGGGAAGAATACTTTATGGACTTAGCAAAAATGGTTGCTACAAGGGGAACTTGTGACAGAGCTTATGTCGGTTGTGTATTAGTAAATCAGGACAATCGTATTGTTTCAACCGGATATAACGGATCTATCTCAGGAAATCCTCAATGTGATGAAATAGGGCATACAATGAGAGACGGACATTGTATTGCGACAATTCATGCAGAACAAAATGCTCTTTTATACTGTGCAAGAGAAGGCATAAAAGTAAAAGGTTGTACTTGTTATGTAACACATTTTCCTTGTCTTAACTGTACCAAAGCATTGATACAAGCTGGAATCTCTAAAATTTATTATGCAGAAAGTTACAGAATGGATGAGTATGCTATAGAATTATTAAAAAGAAATAATGTAGAATATATAAAAATCGGATAAAAAAAGGGTAATTTACCCTTTTTTTATTTCTTAAAAATTCACAAAAAGAAATATTTTAACAAAAAAATGAAAAAAAAGGAAAAAAGGTATTGACAAAGGGAAGATAAGTTGATATAATGTTAAGGCACTTGAGGGAAAGCCGAGAGAAGAGTTGATACAGGAAGTAGTAAATGTAATGAAGAAAAAAAGTTACGAAAAGGTATTGACAAAGGCGAAGCGGTCTGATATAATATAAAGGTCGCAGCAAGTGACAACGAACCAAGAAAAGTGAACAGTGATAATAACTTTGAGAGTACAAAGAAGAAACAATAATTGGTGGAAAAGAAGTCAGCGAGAGCGGACGAACTTTAAATAG
>JALEHY010000023.1 GCA_022770425.1 Parvimonas sp.
AATTCTTGTTATGTTGGTAAATACCCTGATAAATTCTACCAATATACAATTATTGATGAGGCAACTCGTGAAAGGTTTATTTATCCTTTTAAGGAACAATCTTCTTATAGTACTGTTACTTTTGTTAAAATGACTATTAAACACTTTGGTTATATTCCTGAAATTATTCAAACCGATAATGGCTTTGAATTTACTCATTTTAAAGATACCAAAAGAGTTCATCCTTTTGACAAACTATGTAATGAATTGGGTATTAAACATCAATTAATCAGACATAGAACACCTAGACATAATGGTAAGGTTGAAAGAAGTCATAGAAATGATAATGAAAGATTTTACAGTAATTTATCTTTTTATTCTTATGAAGATTTGGTTGTACAAATGAAAAAATATCTCTATAAGTCTAATAGACTACCTATGCAAACTTTAAATTGGCTTTCACCTATTGAAAAACGTAAAGAATTATTAGAATTAAAGGAGAATTAATTCTCCTTTAATTCTAACATACAGGTTATATTTTTTTATTATTTTTGGTCTCACATCATTTACAAATGTACAATTTACAAAATTTTTTAATTATAAAAATTTATCCCTCATATTTATCCAATACCAATTTTCATTAAATATAAGTTTATACAACATAGTTTTTGACTTTTTAAATTCAAAATAAGAAATATCTTTATATTCATTCTCTATACCGTCTTTAATAAAACTGATTTTTTTGTGACTATCTTCAATAGGAACAATTTTTAATACAGAAGTGTTTGGAATTACAATAGAATTTGAAATGCTTCTGTAAACTTTTGAAAAAATCGGGGCAAGAGGCGTAAGTTGATACCCTTTCAAAGTAGGATACATTATACTTCCTCCTGCAGACATATTATATGCTGTACTTCCGGATGGAGTAGAAATTATGAGTCCGTCACCCGCAAAAGTTTCAAGTAAATTTCCGTCAATATAAATTTCTAAATGTATTATTTCAGAATTATTTGATTTTATAACAAATTCATTTAAACATTTATCTGAAAATACAATATCTTTGGTTCTCATTTCACATTCTAAAAGTCTCATTTTTTCTACAAAATATTTTTTATTTATATAATCATCTATAAATTTTTCAATATGTTCAAAATTTATTTCTTGAAAAAATCCCAATGTTCCTGTATTTACTCCCACAAAAGGAATACTTGAAAAATCGGATCCATGTACACCTCTTATGAATGAGCCGTCTCCTCCGATACAAATATTAAGTTCCGCCTTTTTGTTAAAATCCGTACAAACCTCAAACCCTTTCTGCTCTAAAAGTTTTTTTGTTTTTAAAAAAGTTTCTGTGGATTTTAAATTGTCATTAAAATATATATTAATTAAGTGTTTCATAAATCAACCTTTCTAAACAATATAGTTTAATTTTTTAATAACTTAGTTTAAGTTTATCTTATTATAACATAATTTTCTTTTTGATAACTTAAACTACTGTAAATTATGATGAAATAATCTTAATGTTTACCACTTGGCGTAAACATTAAGATTATTATAACATAATTTTCTTTTAATAACTTAGATTAATGTAAATTATAACGAAATAATCTTAATATTTATTACAAGTCATAAATACTAAGATAGTGTACCATAATTTCTTTTTTGATAATTTATTCTTGAAATTTATGATACTTTAAAAAAATTTTTTAAATATGTTAAACTGCTGATTTATAATTGAATATTCTGACATTTTGTATTGCTTGGTTTTGTAACCTTTTCTTTATTTTTCTCCTTTTTTTCATTTTTCTGCTTTTAATTTATTTTTTTGACCTTACAGCAAAAAAAGGTTAAGAATTTTATTTCTCAACCTCTTTTAATTTTCTTTTAATCAGACGCTTTTACATCTGTCCAAATATCATCATATTCTTTTAGAAAATCCGAAGGATCTTTAAATACTTCCATTTTTTTGAAATACTCTTCATCTACTTCAGAAACAGACTTTATAAGCTCATTTTCGTCTATAACTTCTTGGTTTGGAACTGCATAATAAGTGTAATCCATATTTTTCGCCAAGATTTCTTTTCTTATCAAAAAATCTATAAGTTTATGAGCGTTTTCTTTGTTTTTTGCATTTTTTAATATTACCATTGAATCAAACCAAAGATTTGTTCCCTCTTTAGGTTTAACATATTCAAATTTTTCATCTTCATCTAAAAGCTCCGTTGCATCTCCCGAATACATTACAGCAATTGCTGCGTTTTCAGCAAGCATATTATCCTTTGTTTCGTCAACTAAATAAGCTAAGATAGATTTTTTTTGCAGTATTAAATCTTTTTTGGCTTTCTCCAACTCCTTTTTGCTTCTTGTATTCATTGAAAAGCCATTTTTTATTAGAGCAGCGGCCAAACTGTCTCTTGAACTATCCAACATAACAATTTTATCTTTATGTTTTTTATCCCATAAATCACTCCAAGAAGTAATTTCTCCGTCAACCAAATTTTTATTATACAAAATCCCAAGTGTTCCCCAATACATAGGCACAGCATATTCAGACTTCGGATCGTAATCTTTATTTAGAAATTTTTCATCTATATTTGAATAATTAGAAAGTTTACTTTTATCTAATTTTTCAAGCATATCTTCCTTTATCATTTTTTCAATCATATAATCTGAAGGAACTACAATATCATAATTACTTCCTCCCTGTTTTATCTTCAAGTACATATCCTCATTTGTAACAAAAGTTTCATAGTTTACTTTTATTCCTGTTTCTTCAGTAAACTCATCCAAAACTTCTTTGTCAATATACTCTCCCCAGTTATACATATTAACAACATTTCCTTCTCTTTTGGTACAAGCTGTAAATACAAAAATAATAGCGAACGAAAAAATTATTTTTAAAAATCTACTTTTAGTCATATAATATCCCCTCTTCACTTTTCTTGTTTATAACCAACAACAACACCAACATCGCAATAAACATAAGAGTTGATAATGCGTTTATTGAAGGATTTATTCCTTTTCTTGCCATAGAATAAATTTGTGTACTTAAATTTACAACACCGTTTCCGCTGTTAAAGTAAGCAATAACAAAATCATCAAGTGACAATGTAAATGCCAATAATGCTCCTGCATAAACTCCTTGCTTTATTTCCGGAAGGATTACTTTTCTAAGAGCATAAAAAGGAGTAGCTCCTAAATCCATAGCAGCTTCAGGAAGGAATCTGTTCATCTGTTTCATCTTCGGATAAACAGATAAAATTACATAAGGTGTTGCTAAAACTATATGTGACGCAAGCAATGTCAAAAATCCATAGTCAATGTTAAATACTTTATATAAAACCATAAGTGAAATTGCTATTACAATATCAGGATTCAAAACCGGAATATAATTTAAGTTCAAAACCACAAATCTTTCACTTTTTCTCATATAATATATCCCAATAGACGCAACCGTTCCTATAAAAGTTGCAATCACCGTTGTAAGTATTGCAATGACAATTGTATAATAAAGAGCTGTAAGAACTTCACTGTCATTAAACAATTCAACATACCATTTAAAAGTAATTCCTGTAAACGAACCTCTAAGTTTTGAATCGTTAAATGAATATAAAATCAAAACAAAAATAGGTGCATAAATGAATAAAAACACTAATGAAATATAAAATTTTCTAAACTTATTTCCCATTTTTTTCCACCTCTTTATCATATTCCGGATCAAACTTGTTCATAACAAAAAGAGAAAGTAAAATCATAATCAAAAGTACCATACTCATTGAAGAACCGAAATTCCAATTTCCCGTAACTCTAAATTGTTGTTCAATTATATTTCCTATCAAATTTTCTTTATTTCCTCCCAAAAGTGCGGCTATTTCAAAAGTAGAAATTGCAGGGATAAACACCATTGTAATTCCAGTTATAACCCCCGGTAAACTCATTGGAAAAACAAGTTTTGTAAAAGTTTTTATCCTATCAGCACCCAAATCATGTGATGCCTCTATATAATCTTTATCTATCTTTATCAAAGTTGTGTATATAGGAAGAATCATAAACGGTAAAAAGTTATAAACCATTCCAAGCAAAATTGAAATCTCCGAATACATTATATTTATTGTAGGCAACCCAAAAAAACTTAAAATTGAATTAATAATTCCATTTTTACTTAAAATACTTATCCAAGAATATGTTCTAAGCAAAAAATTCATCCACATAGGTATTACCACAAGTAAAATTAAAGTATTTCTAACTTTCAATTTAAACTTTGTTAAAAAGTATGCAAAAGGATATCCTATAAGCAAACACAAAACAGTTGAATTAACAGCCATTTTAAGTGATTTCCAAAGTACCCTTAAGTATGTTGGATTAAAAAATCTCTTGTAATGTTCCATAGAAAATAAAAAACTTTCTCCGCCATAGTCAACAGAATATTTTGCTATGAATACAAGAGGTACAACTATAAAAATCACAAGCCATACGATGTATGGATATGCCAACCTCTTAAATTTCATTTACTTATTTTCCACTCCTTTTTTCATAATGTGTATATTATCAGGTATAACTCTAAGACCGACTCTTGATCCGACAGGTTTAGTTATAGTTGAATGAACCATATAATCAAATCCGTCAACCTCGACCAACAACTCATAATGAACACCTTTAAAAATTTCAGACTTTACAACTCCGACAAGCATCCCACTGTTTTCGTCAACCAATTCCAAATCTTCAGGTCTGATTACAACGTCAATTTTTTCATTTATTTCAAAACCTTTATCCACACATTTAAATTTTCTGTTTGAAAAACTTACAACAAAATCTTCATTCATAATTCCATCTAAAATATTGCTCTCTCCTATAAATGATGCAATAAAGGCATTCTTAGGCTCATTGTAAATATCTATCGGTGTTCCGATTTGTTGAATTTTTCCTTCATTCATAACTACAATTGTATCGCTCATAGTAAGTGCTTCCTCTTGATCATGAGTTACATACACAAAAGTAATTCCGACTCTCTTTTGAATATTTTTAAGTTCAACTTGCATATCTTTTCTAAGTTGTAAATCAAGAGCTCCCAAAGGCTCATCCAAAAGCAAAACTTTAGGTTCATTTACCAACGCTCTTGCAATTGCAATTCTTTGTTGTTGTCCCCCGCTTAAAGACTGAACAGATCTTTTTTCAAAACCTTTAAGATTAACCAACCTAAGCATTTCTTTAACTTTTTGTTCTATAACATCTTTTGGAGTTTTCTTTATTTTTAACCCAAAAGCAATATTTTCGTAAACATTCATATTAGGGAATAAAGCATATTTTTGAAAAACCGTATTTATATTTCTTTCATAAGGAGCGACATTTGAAATATCTTTGCCTTCAAACAAAATTTTTCCGCTCGTAGGAGTTTCAAAGCCTCCGATCAAACGTAAAGTTGTCGTTTTTCCGCAACCTGAAGGACCCAAAAGAGTCAAAAACTCCTTATCTCTTATATACAAGTTTATGTTATCCAAAACTACATTATCTCCAAAAGTTTTATTAATATTAACAAGCTCTACCGCATGATTTTCCATAAATACCTCCTAAAAATTCGGCGGGTTTGTAACCCACAACACTTTTGATTCTTTTTTTGACACATTAACTATACTGCGTTCATTGTTTCCGCTCGTATAGAAACACTCTCCTTCTTTTAGCACAAAAATTTTACTTCCAAATCTAAATTCGACTTTTCCCTTTATAACATAACCAAACTCTTCTCCTTCAAAAGGCTCATAAGTTCTTGAAAAACTACCCTTTTCGTTTAAAGTTATAATTATAGGCTCCATTGAATTTTTTTGAGCATTAGGCACAATCCATTCCAAAGTACTCTTTCCGTTTTCAAAAATAGTTTCAAAAGCATCTGTTTTTTTAAAAACCACCCTATCCTCTTTTTCTTCTTTAAAAAAATCGGAAAGATTTGTCCCCAAAGCTTCCAAAACGTCTTCAAGAGAACTTATGCTCGGTGACGTAAGACCTCTTTCGAGTTGAGAAATAAACCCTTTTGTAAGCTCAGCTCTTTCAGCGAGTTCCTCTTGAGTAAGACCTAAAATAGTCCGCAAGTTTTTTATTTTTTCTCCAATTTCCATTTCAAAAATCTCCTGTAAACACACTATATTAAACAAATAGTATTCTTATATTAAACCATAAATATTATACCAAATAAAAAAAATAAATCAATAGATTTTTAAAGAAAATTTAAAATTTTTTACAAAAATTTTAAAATATTAAACAAATTAAACAACAAAAAACAGCCTTATTAAAAAGCTGTTTAAATAAAATTATTTTTTATTAATTACGTTTACCGTATAACTGCTTATTACAAACAACGCTATCATTAACAAAAAATTAAAAAGTTCTATATACTTATCGGAATACTCCAACGCCCATTTTGAAAATAAAATACCTAAAGCAAAATCAAAGACAACGGAAATTTCCAACAACTTAGATCCTTTATATTTTAAAATATATAAAGTATATTTAATTACAATCATAATTAAAAATCCTACATAGAAATATAAAAAATTATTAACATTTACATAACTTTCAAACAAAAAATTAATTACAAAAAATAAAAGAAATATCGCTATTACATAAAATAAAAATTTTTTAAGTTTTTCCACCACTGTTATTTCCCTTTCATTTTATACTTTCATATTTATTATATAATTAACAATTTTAAAAGTCAATCTAAATTAGATCAATTAATTATTATTTTACAACAAAAAGTATTGACGTTAAAATCAATACTTTTAAAAATTATCTTTTTATTTTTTCATGATAAAAGAAATTTACAACCGTCGGAAATTCTCCGAAATCAGAAAACACATCTTCATTTACAACATACTTTAAACCGTACTTTTTACAATATTTATAAATCAACTCATCTAATGTTTTCCAATACGCATTATTTTTGTTATTATAAATTTCGGTGTATATTTTCAACAAGTCCGGATATTTTTGTTTTATATAGTCAAAAATTATATTTTTATCAACACCTCTTAAATTCAAATTTTCGAGCCATACTGAATTACAAGAATTTTTCACCGCTCGTATAATTGCAAAAACATCCGTAATTGCAGGAAAAATAGGTGCAACAAAACAGCTTGTTCTTATTTTTTCATCATAAATTTTTTTCATAGCTGAAAGTCTTCTGTTTATGCTCGGTGCTTTGTCCATATCATTTTTAAAATTTTCATCTAAAGTATTTACCGAAAACGAAATACTTACATCTTTAAAAGTTTTTATAATATCCAAATCTCTCAAAATCAAATCAGACTTTGTAGCAATGTGTAATCTGATATCAAGTCCTTTAAATTCTTCAAGAAGTTTTCTTGTTTTTTTATACGTATTTTCGTATTCGTTATACGGATCGGTAACCGAACCTATAAATAGCCTTTTTCCTTCATATTTTTCAATATTTTTTATCTTGTTCCAACTTTTAACATCCAAAAACTCGCCCCAATTTTCGTTGTGGTTTGTAAATTTTTTCATAAAACATGCATAACAGTATTTACAAGAATGTGTACAACCCACATAAGGATTTGCACAAAACCCTCCTGTAGGCAGTTTTGATACGGATATTATATTTTTTACATTTATTTCTTTTATAATTAAATTTTTACACATAGTCAAATAAAATGCTCACTACACTATTTAAACTTTCATCATAGGATTTTACAATTTTATCGAAGTCTTTTTTCAATTCTTCATCAACAAAATTCTTAGGCAAATTATTTCCGTCCAAAACTAATTCAATTCCAAGAAAATCGCTATCTTTCCCCTTATATATAGCAAATCCGTGAGTAGACTTTATATAACTGAAAGTTTTTGTCCAATCATCAATTAACTTATTCAACTCTTTTTCTCTGTCAGTATAATTCCCGCCGACAGGATCAATATGAATTACCAATGAAATTTCATATTTTTCAAAAATTTCTTTCTCGATTACACTTATAATATTATGTGCTTTTACAAGACTTAAATGTGCAAAAACCTCAACATCAACCGTAGCTATTGTCTTTAAATGACCATATTTATGAAAAGTAAGATTGTGAACACCTAAAATATTTTCATGTTTTTCTATATCTTCCATAATACTTTTTATAAGTTCATCACTTGGTGCTTCACTTATCAACTGACTTACAGTTTCCTTTGCGAGTGAAAACCCGGAATATAGAATAAATCCGGAAACTACAAGACCTACTATCCCATCTAAAGGAAATTTAGTATACCTTGAAATCAAAAGTGAGCATACCACAACAGATGTAGTAAAAACATCACTCAAACAGTCAATAGAAGTAGCCTTTAGTATACTTGAATTTATTGCCAAAGAAAGCTTTCTGTTAAATATACTCATCCAAAGTTTTACAAATACAGAAACTATCAATAAAATCGTACTGACTTTGCTTGCAAGTATAGGAACAGGCGAAATTATTCTCTCAATAGAAGATTTTGAAAATTGAAAACCGACCAACATAATCATCATAGAAATAATTAAAGTCGTTACATACTCAACTCGACCATGTCCGTAAGGATGATCCTTATCAGGCGGTGCCGAAGAAAATTTAAAACCCAAGACTGTTGCAGAAGAATAAACAGCGTCTGAAAAATTATTCACAGAATCTGCTGTAACCGCTATAGAATTTACTAAAATTCCTATTAAAAATTTAGATATTCCCAAAGTTATATTAAGACCTACTCCGATAATTCCGGAAAAATATCCCACTTTTTTTCTGTCATACTTGTTTGTTCCTTCAATTTTTGAGGAATTTAAGATCATCTTTTCTATCATATTTACTCCATATACAATGTTATTTCTCCGGTTTCTAAAGTTTTTTTAATGTCAATAATACGTTGATTTGAAGAACCTCTAAATTTCAATTTTAAATCTTTAAGCTCAAGAACAAATCTTCCGTCAACTAAGACATCACATTCTTTAAGTAATTCAAACCGGTCTTCGTCTTCTAAAATTTCTTCAAATGTGTAACCGGAATAAATCCAAATATCTTTTTTTATCACACTTTTTATTTTTCTGACAATTTCTAAAAGCTCCTTTGCATTTTGCATAGGCTCTCCACCTAACAAAGTTAATCCTGCAACATTTTTATCTTTTAGATATTCTGTTACTAAATTTGTCGTTTCGTCAGTCCAAACCTCTCCAAAATTAAAATCCATATATTTTCTGTTAAAACAATCTTTACAATTGTGAGTACAACCGGTAACAAAAATACTTGTTCTGATTCCGACTCCATTTGCAACATCATACTTTCTTATCTGACCGTATCTCATTTTTTCCTCTTATATGTGAAGAACTCTTGATTTTATCTCCTTTGTCCTGCCTTCATTCCAAAAATTTTCTCCTAAATATCCGCAAGTTCTTCTGGTTACATTCATTTTTTGCTTATCTTTATTGTGGCATTGAGGACATTCCCATTCATTATGATCATTTACAATAATTTCTCCGTCAAAACCGCATTCATGACAATAATCCGATTTAGTATTAAACTCTGCATATTGAATATTATCGTATATAAACTTAATCATTTGCTCTATTGCCTCAACATTATTATTCATATTAGGAATTTCCGCATAAGAAATACACCCACCTGTTGACAATTTTTGAAATTCTTCTTCAAATATAAATTTGTCAAAGACAGAAATATTTTCTCTAACATCAACATGATAACTGTTTATATAATATCCCTTATCTGTTATATCTTTAATTTCTCCGTATTTTTTCCTATCTATTGAACAAAATCTGTGAGTTAAACTTTCAGCCGGTGTTCCGTACAATGAAAATGCCATTGAAGTTTCTTCACTCCATTTATCGGCAGCTGATTTTATTGTTTTTATAACTTTAAGTGCAAATTTTTTTCCTTCTTCTGTCGTATGACTGACACCTTTAACACATTTAGTTGCCTCATAAAGTCCGATATAACCTACAGAAAGTGTAGAATATCCCTTTTCCAAATATTTTTTTATACTTTCTCCTTTTTTAAGTCTTGCAATCGCTCCATATTGCCAGTGTATAGGAGAGTTATCGCTCTTTACATTTTGCAACAAAGAATTTCTAAACAAAAGTGCTTTTTTTACAATTTCAAGTCTTTTATCCAACATTTCAAAAAAGCCTTTTTCATCATTTTTGTTTAAAATTCCGATTTGTGGTAAGTTTAAGCTGACAACCCCTTGATTGAAACGTCCTTCAAATTTATAATTTCCGTTTTCGTCCTTAAAAGGAACTAAAAAAGATCTGCATCCCATAGGTCCGAAAACATTGCCTTCATAATGCTCTTTCATCTTTTTAGCTGAAATATAATCAGGATACATTCTCTTTGCGGTACATTTTGCAGCAAGTTTTGTTAAGTAATAATATTTACTGTCCTCTCTTATATTATTCTCATCTAAAACATAAATCAATTTCGGAAAAGCAGGAGTGATATACACCCCTTTTTCATTTTTTATTCCCTGAAGTCTTTGTTTTAATATTTCTTCAACAATTTGAGCAACTTCTTTTTCAAACTCAAAACCGTCTTCAACATACATAAACAAAGTTACAAAAGGACTTTGTCCGTTCGTAGTCATTAAAGTGTTTATTTGATATTGAATTGTTTGAATTCCTGCTTCAAGTTCTTTTTGAGTCATAGCAGTTGCGACATTTTCTATATCTTTTTCGTCGCTTAATATTTCTTTTGCAAGTTTTAAATGTTTTTCGTAACTTCTTCTTAAATATCTTCCTAAATGTGCAATATTTAAACTCTGTCCTCCAAACTGACCTGATGCAACTTGTGCGATTATCTGTGTCATAACTGTACAAGCAACTTGAAAAGATTTTGGTGTTTCAACCATTTTCCCATTTATAACAGTTCCGTTATCAAGCATATCGCCAATATTTACTAAGCAACAATTAAACATAGGTTGAATTAAGTAATCCATATCATGTAAATGTATCGCCCCTTCATCGTGAGCTTGTACAATGTCAACAGGAATTAACATTCTTCTTGCAATATCTTTTGAAACTTCTCCGGCTATCAAATCCCTTTGAGTAGATGCCAAAATGGCATTTTTATTTGAATTTTCGTTCATAACATCCAAATTAGTTTTATCAAGAAGACCTAATATACTCTCATCGGTAGTATTTTTTATTCTTTTAAAAGTTTGAACTGCTTTATAATTTTCATAAGCTCTTGCGGTTGCGGGATTGCCATACTTGATTAAGCTGTAATAAACGTGATCTTCAATGTCGTAAATACTCATCTTTTTGCCCAACGTTACAGCAAAAGTTTCTATTTCCTTAGCAATTTTTTCAGCCAAACCCTCTTCATAAAGTCCTGTACTGCTGTTCATAGCTTTTTTTATCGCAATAGCAATTTTATTTGCATCAAAATCAACTTCTTGACCGTTTCTCTTAACAACTTTAATCATAACAAACCTCCGTAAACTTAAAATTTTTTATTCTATAAAGATACCTATACTTTAATCAAAAATATTTGTGTTTAAAAATTCAAATCCGAAAATTACTTAAACGAATTATAATCAAATTATACCATCAACAATATATATTGTCAACGATTCATTTAACTACTATATATAGTATATAAATTTATTTTCAAACATTTATAGCTTGCCAAATTTTAAAATATCCACTTGTAGCTTAAATTAAAAATTTAAAATTTAAAAATTTTTTAATTATGAAAAAATCATTTTTTTTACAAAAAAATTAGGTTTTGATATAATAAAGTTTATAATATTTATATTATATTTTTAAAATTTTAAGTTATAAAGCAACAAAAAACTTTATCTTTAATACTGTATGTTTTATATAAAAATGTACTCATTTTCAATTTTATTATGAATTAGTACCAAATAAAATACAAAACTAAAAAACAAACAAAAATTAACGATATAATCCGAAAGAAATGTAAGCATAGTTTTTGTATTCTTTAATTCTTTTGTGCTTATACTTTTGAAGATACCAGTAAGGAGATTATTATGAAATTTTTAAAAAATAAAATAAATAAAACGGATCTTATTGTACTTTTTATTTATGTAATAATCACGTATTTTATACGTTTATCTTTGAGTTTATCAAATGAAAAACTCTCTTTATTTTTGTATATTACATCTATAATACTGATTCTTTTTAAAGATATAATTTGTACAATAAAATTTAGGAACTCTAAGATTTTTAAAAACACTCTGGCATATGATGTTGTATTTAGTACTGTTACTCCTTCAAGTGTTCGAAATCATATTCCTTCAATATACAGCTTTATTATTTGGATAATTTTAACAGTATATCTTCTTGGATTGGGAATAGAAAGAAAATAGTTTTATGAAAAATAAAAAACTCGAAAATCGCCTTTGTTTTAGGCGATTTTTTTGAATTTTTAGGAAAATATAAGGAAATCAGTTTAATACAACAAATTTTTTTACTAAAATATATTCCAATTTCTTATAATTTATGATATACTAAACAGGTAATGAATTAAATAAAGGAGATGATATTATGAAAATTTTAAAGAAAGTTTCGCTACCCGCTCAAATTATTATCGGACTTTGTATCGGTGTAATTTTAGGTTTAATATTGGAGGGAAATGTCGAAACGGCAAATACTTATGTAAAACCATTCGGTACCGTATTTTTAAATTTGATTAAATTGGTAATAGTTCCCCTTGTATTTTCATCACTTGTTGTTGGAGTTTCCGAGTTAAAAGATATAAAAAAACTTGGCAAGATAGGTTTAAAAACTTTTTTATTTTATACAGTAACAACTGTTTTTGCAATTTCTTTGGGAATTATATTCGCAAATATATTTAAACCCGGTGCAGGATTTAACCTTCCAAGTTCTTTATCAAATGTAGAAGTTAAAGATGCCCCTAAGTTTATAGATACTTTAATAAATATTTTTCCGTCAAACCCTTTAAAGGCTTTGGTGGAAGGAAATATGTTACAGATAATTGTATTTGCATTAATGTTAGGTTGTGGACTTTTAGCTGTTGAAGATAAATCAAAACCTGTTTTTTCTTTTTTTGACGGAATTTCAAATGCAATGATTTCCATCACAAACGGAATTATGAAACTTGCTCCTATAGGAGTAGTCGGTCTTATAACTCCTGTAGTGGCGACAAATGGTCCAAAAGTTTTACTTCCGTTATTAAAAGTAATTTTAGTTGTTTACTTTGTATGTATTTTACACGCATTATTTACTTATTCGATATCAATAAAGTTTTTTACTAAGATGAAAGTTTCTGTCTTCTTCAAAAAAGCTCTTACTCCGTTTTTCGTGGCATTTACAACATCATCATCTGCAGGTACATTACCTGTTTCAATGGAAGTTGCTGAAGAAGAACTTGGAGTTTCAAAGCCTATTGCAAGTTTTGTTTTGCCCCTTGGAGCAACTATAAACATGGATGGTACCGCCATATATCAAGGTGTTTGTGCTTTGTTTATCGCTCAAGTTTATGGGATTGATTTAAATCTATATCAACAAATTTCTATCGTGCTTACTACAACACTTGCGTCAATAGGAACTGCCGGAGTTCCCGGAGCCGGTGTTATTATGCTTGCTATGGTACTTCAAAGTGTAGGTCTTCCTTTAGAGGGTATTGCTCTTATTGCAGGAGTTGACAGAATTTTTGATATGATAAGAACAGCTGTAAATGTACTCGGAGATGTAACTTGTTCAGTAGTAATAGCTCACAGCGAAAAAGAAATCGATCATTCAAAACATTAATTTCAATAAATAAATTATTAAAGAAAATATTAATTTCAGAGTAGAATTTTTCTACTCTTTTTTTTATTTTTATGATATAATGACTTTGAAAATTAAAATCTAAGGAGTAACTATGAAAAAATTTTTAAATATTTTATCTTTTTTATGTATTATAATTTTATTTTCTTCATGTAACAACTCAAAAAAAAGTAAAGTTTCAAATTCGCCTGATAAAAATCATTCCTCAGTTTCAACGGCAATTCCTAATTTAAAATATAATTTTGACCCCCGATTTTGTAATGATGTAAATCAAGAAGCTGTACTTTCTCAACTGTTTGAAGGTTTAACAGAATATTCAGCACATGGAAAAATCTCTTTAAATCAAGCTGAGAATATTGAAAAAAATGAAAATTTTACAGTTTGGAAAATTACCTTAAGAGATGATTTAACTTGGTCTGACAATTCAAAAATAACTTCAAAAGACTATATAAATTCTTGGGTCAGTATATTAGATAAGAAAAATAAAAATCCAAATTACTTTAAATTATTTTTTATAAAAAATGCCAAAAAATATTATGACGAAAAATCCAAATTAAGCGAGCTGGGAATAAAAGAAATAGACAGTAAAACAATTGAAGTTACAATGGAATATCCTGTAAAAAACTTTGATGAAATACTTTCAAATACTTTTTTGTTCCCTGTAAAAGATATAAATAAAAAAGATTTTGACAATGTAATTTCAAACGGAGCTTTTCTCTTAAGTAAATTAACTGAAGAAGAAATTATACTTGAAAAAAACAAAAATTATTGGGACAGTGTAAATGTGAGAGTAAATTTTGTAAACTTAAAACTTATTGATAATTCTATCGTTGCTTATCAAATGTTTGATCTTGGACAAATTGATTTTTTCGGGCTTCCATTTTACGAAATTCCCTATGAAAGAAGATTAGATGCAAGTAAAAAACCGGAAATTCTAAATTTTAAAACAAATATTTTTGAATTTTTGGAAACAAATACAGAAAACAGTATTTTAAAGGAAAAAAGTATAAGGAATATCTTAAATGCCAATATTGATTCAAACTTTTTGTCAAGTTATGTTCTTTACAATAATTCCGAGCCTATAATTGAAAACAAAAAGTTAAATTCTTCTGAAATTGAAAATTTAAAACAAACATTTAATGAAAAAACAAAAAAAATTAATTTAAGTGAAATAACCTTAAATTTAAAATACTCAGATTCAAAACTGTCTGAAAGAATTTTGGCATCATTATCTAAGGATTGGATAGACAAGTACAAAATTAAGGTTAATATTCAAAACAAAGATGATTTTGACTTAAAGCATATGTCTTTCAATATGGGAACAACCGATGAACTTGACATAAAATATTATATAAATCACAAATATCAAAACGACAACGGCTCAAAAATGTACAAAAATATTGACCAAATTAATGATGAAAATTTTATTTTACCGCTTTATAAAAGGTCTTTTTCAATATTGGTGAAAAATAAAATTCAAGGTTTATTTGTATCTCCAAACGGAAAATTGTTAATAAAAAACTTAAATCTTTCAAATAAATAACGATTGAAAAAATTTTATAATAATGTTATTCTATATGTATGCATTTTATTAAATTATTAAAAACAGGAGGTTATTATGAGTAAAGCTGATGATATATTCATTTCTATGTGTAAAGATATAATCGAAAACGGCGTTGATACTAAAGGTGAAAAAGTAAGACCCGTGTGGGAAGATGGCGAAAAAGCCTATACAATAAAAAAATTCGCTGTTGTCAACAGATATAATTTACAGGAAGAATTTCCTGCTCTGACACTTAGAAAAACCGCAATAAAACTTTGTACTGACGAAATGCTTTGGATATGGCAAAAAAAATCAAATAACATAAACGACTTGAAAAGTCATATCTGGGACAGTTGGGCAGATGAAAAAGGAAGTATAGGAAAAGCTTACGGCTATCAATTCACAGTTAAACACAAATACAAAGAGGGTTTTTTCGATCAAGTTGACAGGGTTATTTTCGACCTAAAAAATAATCCTTATAGCAGAAGAATAATTACTAACTTATATGTTCATGATGATCTTTGTGAAATGGCACTTTATCCTTGTGCTTACAGCATGACTTTCAATGTTACAAACGGAAAGTTAAATGCAATTTTAAATCAAAGAAGTCAAGACGTATTGGCGGCAAACAACTGGAATGTATGTCAATACGCAATTTTAATTCATATGCTTGCAAGAGAATGTAATTTAAAAGTCGGAGAACTTGTTCATGTGATTGCCGATGCCCACATTTATGACAGACACATCCCAATCGTAAAAGAACTCATCACACGTGAAAAATTTCCCGCTCCGAAAGTTACATTAAATCCTGACGTCAAACATTTTTACGATTTTACTTCTGATGATGTAATAATTGAAAATTATAAACACGGCGAACAGATAAAAAATATTCCGATAGCTATATAGAGGTTGCCTGATGAAAAATCAAATTAAAAACAATCGAATTGAAGACCTGCATCTTCTTGTTTACGGAACTGTAGTCGGAATCGTCGCAGGATTATTTTCAAGTTTTTATCGTTTTATAATTCATAAAATCGAACATTTTTTAGAATTGATAATCTCGGTTACAAGAACGGATTATAGATTATATCCGTTTTTGATAATTTTTTGTATTTTTGTATCAATTTTAATTTATTACATAAAAAAATCCGAACCGCTCTGTTCAGGTTCAGGTATTCCACAAGTTGAAGCTGAAATAGAAGGCCTTTTAGAAACAAATCCTTTAAAGGTTTTGTTTGCAAAAATATTCGGTGGAGCTTTAACTGCTACTTGTGGATTTTCTGTAGGAAGAGAAGGTCCGTCAATTCAAATAGGCGCTATGTGCGGAAAATTAGTTTCAAAGATATTTAAACAAAATTCAGATATCGAAAAATTTTTAATAACTTGTGGAGCAAGTGCCGGACTATCAGCAGCATTTAACGCTCCTATGTCAGGAATTTTATTTGCAGTTGAAGAAGTTCATAAACATATAACAAAAAAACTTTTAGTTGTATGTATGTCCGCAGCGATAATAGCCGACTTCATTTCAAAGATGTTATACGGAACAGATACGGTATTTAACCTTGAACTATTAACAAAAGTAGAATTACATAATTATTGGACTGTTATTTTATTCGGAATTGTATTGTCTTTTTTAGGAATGTTTTATATTTCCCTTACAAAATTTTTTGTTAAAATTCAAGAAAATATAAAGATAAATCCTAAGTTAAAATTAATACCTTATTTTATGTTACCTATTATAATTCTTTTATTCTGTCCATATTTGCTTGGCGGCGGCGGAATGCTTATGAAAATTTTACAAGAAAATACATTACATCTTAAAATGTTGATTTTAGTATTTATAATTAAGCTGTTGTTTTCAATAATTTCATTTACTTCCGGTGTTCCGGGCGGAATATTTTTTCCGATATTGGTATTAGGCGCAACTATAGGTGCAATATTTGCAAATATATTTGACCCTGTTCACATAAACAGCTTTATAATCTTAGGAATGGCAGGATACTTAACCGCAATAGTAAGAGCACCTCTTACCGCAACAATATTGATATTTGAAATGACGGGAAATTTATCCTATTTATTGCCTGTATCGTTAGTATGCTTGATAACTTACACATTACCTAATTATTTAAAATCAACACCTATATATGAATTTTTATTGGAAAAATTATTAAGTAAAAACTCAAACATTCCTAAATAGTTTTCATCATAAACTTTAAAAATTTAATTGTACTTAAACAAATCACAAACAGCCACTTAATTGCAAGTGGCTGTTTGTGAATCAATTTACTTTAGTTTTTCCCTGTTATCGTATTTACCGTCTTTTGAATAGTAAATACTTTCACTGTCTATTGTTAAAATAAATTTTCTTTCATCTTTTCCTTTTGAGTTTTTATAATATTCTCCTTTTAAAAGTAAGTTTTTATTTTCATCTTTTTGATTATATTTTATTTCAATATTTGAATTCGGTATTCCGTATAAAACGACATTTTTTGCTTTTTCTACATTTAGATTTGTGTCTAAATTTTCTAAATTCACATAGACAGTCTCACTTATATTTTCAGCATTTATATTAGAAGTAATTTTCATACGTTCTCTTGAAAAATTTGATTTTACTGTTAATTCTTTCATTTTTATAAAGTCATATAAAACCTTTTGTTCATATCTTTGACTTAATTCCAAAACTTCCGAATCATAATTTTTAACCTTAATTTCATCCGATAAAGATATAATATTCAAACTGTTTATATCATCAAGAGGATAATAGTTTTTGTCTATTTCATTTATAATCAATTCTCCATCTATTTTCCCTAAATTCAAATTTTTTGAACTCACAACAGAAACAGGATTTTTTAATTTTAAAATAATCTTGTTTTGATTTTTAAATTCATTATTTTGTTTTGTGAATATATCTATAAATCCACCATAATTAATATGCTCATCAATTATTTTCTCAACAGCATTAAATATACTGTACTGTTTGTTATTGGAAATTAAATTTCCCGTCAATACAACTTTATCGTTAAAATTCTTGTCATAATTTACTTCTGTCGTATAAACTTCATTTTTATATGTTACTATTATATGATTAAAGTTGTCGTCACTTTTTTCAACCTGGATTTCGCTATTAAAATAGTTACGCAAATCTATTGTTTTTATTTCCTTATCGGTCCTTAATATTTCCTTTGTTAAATACTTATTTTTAGAATCAATAATAGAATTTGCTTTTATCTCCATTGTATAAACCATATAGAAAGACCCTACTAAACCTGTAACTATTAAACAAAAAGATATAATCAAAGATATTTTTAATTTAAAATATTTACCTTTTTTCATCATATTCCTCCTTAACATTTTCAGAATTTTTATAAGCTTCATAATACATACTTCTTAATTTTATCCAGTTTGTAAAATTAAGAAATATTTCATATAAAAGTTTAGAATAATATTTTATTAAAATACACATTCCTATAAACAACCCTACTGCAAGCATAATCGGTAAAATTATCCACGCATAACTCATTGACAAAAATTCAAGCCCTGTCAAAGTCAAAGGTGTAAGAAAAATCGCCATACTCACTCCTAAAAAAGTTAAAAGCACAAAGAAAAGTAACAACATAACCGGAAAGAACATTACAAAAAAGAACATAATATACTGCAATATTGTAGGAATTGCAAACTTTGCAAAAGCAAACAAGAATATGAAGTCTACAACTACCATAAAAATTGTGACTAAAAATCCAAATTCCAACTCAAAAAACTTTCCTCTTCCATAACTTGAAAATGTCATCATAAAATACAAAAATATGATGAAAATATTTATAGCCCAAATTAGTTTTTCTCTTTTAAAGTTCATTTCATTATTTTCAACTTTCATAAGTTTTGAAAAAACACAAGTTAATCCTACCATACCACATACTACAGAAAAACCGACAAATCCTAAGAACAAAAAAATTATTGAAATTACAAAAGTTCCTATAAGTACTTTCCATACATTTTTAAAATCTGTGACTTTTACAACATTTTCAAAGTCAAAATTTTTATTGAATACTTTATCTCCGATAAAACTTTCTGTCTTGACTTTTACCTTTTCAAAAATGTTTAACTCTTTTCTTTCTTCGTCTTCGCTTATTATTTCTTCTACTATTTTCTTTGGAGAACCAAGTTCAAAAATAATTTCCGATTCACTTTTTCCGTCCAATTTCCCATTTATAAAATATTCTTCATAATCTCTTAAAATCTCCAAGCTCTCTTCCTTAGAATAAGTTTTTAGAAGATAATCCTTTAAAATTTCCAAATATTCAACTTTATTCATCTTTCTCACCTCGTTTTAAAATACTGTCTATCCCTTGTTTCAGTTCTTCCCAAGCCTTCAACTGATTTTTGAAATGTTCAATTCCTTTAACTGTTATTCTGTAATACTTTCTTGCCGGACCTTCATTAGACTCTTTTATATACGTTTCAAAAAATCCTTCTTTGTTTAATCTTCTAAGTATCGGATATACTGTTCCCTCACTAACCTCTACATTTTTTGAAATATTTTGAACTATTTCATATCCGTACATATCCTTAGATTTTAAAAAACTTAGCACGCAAAGATCCAACAGTCCTTTTTTGATTTGCGTATCCATTTTTTCCTCCTTTGTAAAATTTAAAAAATATTTTAATTGATAAAATGAGTTTGTTTTTTTTATTTTTCTTTTCTAAATAAATTATAACACACTACTAAACATTACACAATACTATTTATAATATTTTTTTGTTTTTTATATTAAATTTAATTTATTAAGATAATTTTTTAATTTGTCAATTTGATTTTATATTTTAAATTTGTTATAATACAGGTTACATAAATTGTTGTAGCTTTTTATGACAAATATTTTTATAACAAATACAAATAATTTTGGAGGACGATATGGTAATAATTTATGACTACCCTACCTGTACAACTTGTAAGAGAGCAAAAAAGTTTTTATCTGATAATGGTATAGAGTTTAAAACTATAAATTTAAAAGAAGAAACTCCGTCTAAAGAAACCTTACTAAAAGTTTTAGGATATATGGGAATTAAAAGATTATTTAACACAAGTGGGAAAACGTATAGAGATATGAATTTAAAATCAAAGTTAAAAGATTTAACTACCAAAGAAGCTATTGATCTTCTTTCAAGTGACGGTTCTTTAATAAAAAGACCCATCCTCATTGATGAAGAAAAAGATTTATATCTTTTAGGATTTAATGAATCCGACTGGAAACAGTTAGTTTAAAAATAGCATACAATAAAATTTTTAATTATTGTAAAACAAAATTAAAAGGAGAGTTTAAGTATGGAAAATCAAAAATATTCATTAAAAGAACTTTACCCTTCTTATGAAAGCGGTGAATTTCAAAATGATTTCAAAAAGGTTGACACATTAATTGAAAACTTTGAAAATCTTGACTTAAAAGATGACTTGGAAACTGTAAAAAAAGTTATAGGTATTTTAGAAGATTTAACAACTGTAATCGCAAAACTTTTTAGTTTTATCGAACTTAATCAAACAATAAACACAACTGATGAAACTACAACTTATTACTCAAATAACTTAAGAGCAAAACTTTCAAATTATGCTAAAACTTTTACAAAAATAGATAACTATTTGGGCAATTTAACAGTAGATATAACAAAAGATAACTATTTAAAAGAATATGCTTACTTTTTCAAAGAGAAAAAAGAGGCTTTAAAGCATATTTTATCTGAAGATGCCGAAGAAATAATCGCAAAAATGCAACTTTCAGGTTCAAACGCTTGGGAGTTTATGTTCAGTTTCTTAACTTCAAAAGCCTCAATAGAGTTTAACGGCGAAGAAAAAACTTTAAGCGAAATTAGAAATTTAGCTTATTCTCCGGATGCAAAATTAAGAAAAGAAGCATACTACAAAGAATTGGAACTTTATAATTCTTTAAAAGATCCTATTTCTTTTTCAATCAACAATATAAAACAAGAAGTTAACACAACTTCAAAAATGAGAGGTTTCGATACTGCACTTGACCAATCACTTTATGTTGCAAAATTAAAAAGAGAAACTTTAGATGCTTTATGGTCAAGTATTGAAGATTATCTTCCTCATTTCAGAAGATATTTTAAACATAAAGCAAAACTTTTAGGTTATGAAGGCGGACTTAAATTCTACGACTTATTTGCAAGTATCGGAGAAAGTGATAAAACTTTTACCGTTAAAGAAGCCGAAGAATTTTTATTAAAACATTTTGCTACTTTCTCTAAGGATTTAGTAGATATGGCAAAAGAGGCTTTTGATAACAACTACATTGACTATTACCCAAGAAAAGGAAAAGTCGGCGGTGCTTTTTGTCAAAATCTTCCGTATATAAAGCAATCAAGAATTTTAATGAATTTTGACGGCAGTCTTTCAAATGTTTTAACTTTAGCACATGAGTTAGGACATGCTTATCACGGATTACACGTTGAAAATCACTTACCGTTAAATTGGGATTATTCAATGCCTGTTGCAGAAACAGCATCAATATTTAACGAAAATTTGATTATGGCTGCAACTCTTAAAAGTGCATCCGAAAAAGAAAAAATTGCATTGATAGAATCTCAAGTTTCCGATTGTGCACAAATAGTTGTAGATATCTATTCAAGATTTTTGTTTGAAAGAGAAGTTTTTGAAAGACGACTTGACCATTTTATGATGAGTGAAGAACTTGAAGAAATAATGAAAGAGGCACAAAAACAAACTTACGGAGATGGATTGGACCCTGAAACTTACCACCCATTTATGTGGGTATGTAAACCTCATTACTACTCAGCAGGATTTTCTTTCTATAACTACCCTTACAGCTTTGGAGGACTTTTCTCAAGAGGACTTTATGCAATGTACAAAGAAAATCCTGACGGATTTGTTGAAAAATATCAAGAACTTTTAAGAGCAACAACTACTAATTCTTGTGAAGACACCGCAAAAGTAATGGGAATTGACTTAACTAAAAAAGATTTTTGGTTAAAATCTTTAGAAAGCATAAAAGAACAAATTGACGAATTTATAAACTTAACAAGTAAATAATTATAACATAAAAACTCATTCTAAATAAAAAATTGTAGAATGAGTTTTTATATTATATAAATTTTTAATTTAATATTATTTTAAAAAATTTTAAAATAATATTATTACTCATATATTTAAAAACAAGGATTATAATTATATATTTAATTTATATTTTTAAAAATATTTAGTTTATATTTATCTAAAACAAAATTAAATTTATAAATTTCAATGAAATTGTTGATATGATTTATGATATATGATATAATAAATTTGGAAGTGATATTTTGAGGAACTAATATGAAGAAAAACATTTTAAAAGGTCTGTTAATAGTTTGGCTACTATCAGTTTATCACATAGTTGACATCATTTACGGTTTTCTGGTAATGCACTGTCATAGCAGAAAACTTTATGGTTCTGAAGATTATGTTTCAGGAATTATGTCCTTAACTATGATATTAGCTATATTAATTTTGTATTATGAAGTTTCAAAAGAGAAAAAATAGGAGGATTCTATGAAACTAAAAAAGGGATTTTTGTTTATACTAGCATTAAATTCATCTATACTGCTAAGTAATTTTACAAATGTAAAAGCAGAAGAAAGCATTCACTCAAATAAGTTGACATTACTAAGTAACCAAAAAAGAATGACTTATGATGAAATTTTATCTGAAATGATAAAAGATGGTTTTTCAAAAGAAAAAGCTTTAAGTATACTTGGAACAAAGCCAAAAATATCATTGCGTTCATCACAAAATGAATGGTATACTACAATTGAAGATACTGTAAATGTTACTTCAGAATATAGAGTTAAACCTAAGTTTTATATAAAAGCTGAGGGAGCACACGGAGTATACTTCATTAGACAAGTTTTAAGTGCCAGTTTAGATAGATCGTACAACGGAATCAGTAAAACTTTTTCCGGAGAGCTCTATTATAATCTAGAATCTAAAACAAGTTTGTACTACAGACTAAATGGAGACTTTTACAATAATGGTTCAATTAATATATCAGGTGGAGCAAGTATTGGATTAGGACAAGGGGCTTCACTTAACTTCGGTGTTTCATATTCAACTAGCCACTATAAATATATCTACAAAGAAGGTTATATTAACTACGGAAGATACTAAAATTATACTTTAATCGGAAAGGCAATATCACTTCAAATAACACATTTAAAAAAGGAAGTTTAAACTTCCTTTTTGTTTTAAAATTACGATTATATTGAAATTGTAATATAGTAAATACCAATCTAAATTTCTTGTGTTTTGTTATAATTTACAATTATAACTTCTCTTAATAACTTTTCTTCTTCTTTAATTCTTATATATAAGACAATACAATACAATGGAGCTAAAACAGTTGCGGTAATTAAAGCATGACACATTAATGCCAGTCCCAACAGTTCCGGGAAAATATTTAAAAAGTAATTCGGATGTCTGACAATTCTAAATAACCAATGATCCACATATCTGTGATTTTTTAAAAGCATCAACTTAACCGTCCATATTTCTCCTAAAAGTCTTGTTACAATATAAAGCATAAAAATTGAAAAAACAACAAGTCCTAATCCTACAAAACTTAGCTTGTCAAACTCAACTTTTCTGACTATTGATTCAATAAAACAGCCTAAATAAAATAAAATATGTAAAACAGTAATTCTCTTTGAATTTTCTTTCCCATACTCTCTTCCTCCATTTGAAATTATGGCTTTTTCATTTTTAATTGATATTTTAAGAAATATCAATCTAATTACAAAAACAACAAGTACAATAAAATAAATCATAGTTTCCCCCTAAATTTTAAAAATTTCTACACTACAATTTAAATACAATCGTCAGTTTAACATTATATCATAAAAATATATACTTTGCCAAAAAAATTAACTTAAACTAAGTAAAAACTTAATTTAAGTTAGTTTTAATTTTTATTTCTTTAATTCAATTTTATAGCCTGTAGGAATTGCATTTGATAAAATACCTTTTATAAGATATTCTGCTTGTTCGTCAGCGTATTCAAGTATTCCCATTGAGGCTGCATTTTCTTTTGCATGTTCTTTTGCAAATGCTATCGCACGATTATTGTCTTCTTTAGTATCCGAATTAAACAGAGAAAACTTTTCATCATAATACTTTATCGTAGAAGTATCAATATTTACATCCTGAACTTCAGCCTTAGGTATTTCTATATAAATTTTTTGAGCTTTATCATCAGCCGTAACTACAACCTTTTCAATATCTATTCCTATTCTAACGGTTGCATCATAAACCATAGTAAAGTTTGATTTGTTTATAAATCGGATTCCTGAATCTTTGTATTCTTCAATTCCTTTATAATTCAGTTTTGCAGTCGTTAATTCACTTGATTTTACCAATAAGGCATTTAATTCTTTTACATTTGCTTTAGATTTGTCATAAAATTTAAAATACACAAAAGTTAATATCACTAAAAAGGAAAGTCCTGTAAAACATATCTTCTTATTTCTTTTAAAAAAATCTAAAATTCTCTTTACCGCACCACTTTTCTTTTTTTCTGATGGTTCAACATTTTTTAACATATTCATATCCTCCATAATTTTAATATTTCAATCTAAATTATAAAATTAATTTAAGTCATATAGCCTCCTCCTTATTTATTTTTTTCAATATAGTCTATGTAAATCTTGGAAATATTAAATTAATAATTCATTAATACAATTATATATATATATATATATTAACTGTCAACATTTTATAAAATAAAAACTTGTATTTTAAAATTTAGTAAAAAAAAGACCGAGCTTTTGATATGTACCCTCCTTACCGGTTTGTCCGGTAAAGAGGTTACATATCATTTTGCTCAGTCCTAAATTTATTTTTTTATTTTATTTTCTTTTTGCAATTCCGGGTGTTGTCATTGAAAAAACATCCAAAATGTTATCTATTTCTTCTTCAGACATTATTTTTTCTGAAATTAAAACAGCTTTAACAGGTAAATTTTGTTCTATTGCTTTATGAATAACTTCAACGGATTTTTCGTATCCTATATGAGGTGCAAAAGCCGTTACTATACCATAACTGTTATGAACCATATTTTTTGTTCTTTGTGAGTTTGCAGTTATTCCCAAAATACAGTTATGAACAAATGTACTGGCTGCCTTTCCCAATGTTTCGACAGATTCAAACAAGTTATAGAAAATCACAGGTTCAAAAGCATTAAGTTCAAGTTGTCCCGCTTCTGCCGCCATAGTTACTGCCAAGTCATTTCCGATACAGTTAAAAGCAACTTGAGAAACAACTTCAGGAATTACAGGATTTACTTTTCCCGGCATTATTGAACTTCCGGCTTGTCTTGCAGGTAAATTTATTTCTGAAAAACCGCAAGTAGGTCCTGAAGACATAAGTCTTAAATCATTTGCCATTTTTGACATACTGATTGCACAACTCTTTAAAATACCTGAAACATAAACAAACACATCAATATTTTGTGTACCGTCTATCAAATCTTCTGACTGCTCTAAGTCTAAATCGGTAAGTTCTCCAAGAATTTTTACAATGTTTTTCATATATTTTACATCGGCGTTAAGTCCTGTTCCTATTGCTGTCGCCCCCATATTTACAACTCTAAGTGCAACACATGCTTTTTTAAAAAGTTTTATATTTCTTGAAATTACAGTAGCATAAGCACTAAACTCTTGTCCAAGTCTTATAGGAATGGCATCTTGCATCTGAGTTCTTCCCATCTTTATAACATCGTCAAATTCTTTTGCCTTAAAAGAAAGGGCTTTTTCCAATTCATATAAACAATCTATTGTATCTTCTAAAAGTCTAATCAATGCAAGTTTTCCGCTTGTAGGATAAACGTCATTTGTTGACTGTCCCATATTTACATCATCATTTGGGTGGATTATTGAATAATCTCCGAGTCTTCCGCCTAAATGTTCTATTGCAATATTTGCAATAACTTCATTTGCATTCATATTATGACTTGTTCCGGCTCCTCCTTGAATAGGATCGGTTATAAATTGATCGTGAAATCTTCCCCAAATAATTTCATTACAAGCGTAAACTATCGCTTCTTTTTTCTTTTCACTCAAAACTCCTGCATCATAATTTGCAATCGCACATGCTTTTTTTATTTGAGCAATTGATTTTATAATTTCCTTATGTGCGGTTCTCCCTGTAATTTTAAAATTTTCAGTAGCTCTTTGAGTATGAATTCCATAATAAGCATTTTCGGGAATCAAACATTCTCCTATACAGTCATGTTCGATTCTGTATCCTTGTTTTGGCTCCATTATATTCTCCTTTATATAAAAAATTTTTTATTTAAACCATTCTCTTAGGGTCAACAATTTTATCAAATTCAACCCCTGTTAAATAACCAAAATGTAAAACAGCCTCTTTTAAAGTAATTTTTTCATTAAAAGCGTATTTAGCACATTGACTTGCTTTATCATAACCTATATAAGGATTAAGTGCAGTTACAAGCATTAAAGATTCCCTTAAATAAGTATCTATCTTATCCTTGTTTACTTTTATCCCTTTTATACAATTTTTGTTAAAAGAATCTATAGCATCAGCAAGTAAATTAACCGATTCAACAAAACAGTGAATAATAACAGGCATATAAACATTCAGTTCAAAATTTCCCTGAGATGCACAAAAACTTATTGTCGTATCATTACCTAAAACTTTAGCACAAACCATAGTAAGTGCCTCAACTTGAGTAGGATTTACTTTTCCTGGCATTATAGAACTTCCGGGTTCATTTGCAGGTATTTCTATTTCTGAAAAACCACAACGTGGACCACAAGCCAAAAATCTTATATCATTCCCTATCTTAATCAAATCCATAGCTAAAGCTTTAATTGCTCCATGAGATACAACAACTGCATCTTTCATCGTCAATGAATGGAAAAAATTGTCTGACGGTTTAAAATCTTTCTCAGTTATTTTGGATACATACTTAGCAACAACATTTTTAAAATTAGGCTTAGTATTTATCCCTGTACCTACAGCAGTTGCCCCAAGTGAAATATCTAAAAGACCTTTTCTGGTAAACTCTATAAATTCCAAACACTTTTCAAGAGAATATCTATATCCGCTAAACTCTTGCGAAAGTTTTATAGGAACTGCATCTTGAAGATGAGTTCTTCCTATTTTTATTATATCTTCGTTTTCTTTTTCAAAAGTCTTAAATGCACAAATCAAATCCTTCATAGAAGGTAAGAGTTTTCTGTCTATAACATCCAAACAAGCAATATGTAACGCAGTAGGAAAAGTATCATTTGAACTTTGTGATTTATTCACATCATCATTAGGATGAATCAACTTTTTACCTAATTTATCATTTGCAAAATTAGCTATAACTTCATTCAAATTCATATTAGTTTGAGTTCCGCTTCCGGTTTGAAAAACTACAAGAGGAAAATGATCATCTAACTTTCCACGCAAAATTTCTTCACAAGCATTTTCGATAGCAGAAAATTTCTCTCTGTTTATATCTCCCAATTCATAATTTGCCATAGCACAAGCATATTTTACAACAGCCATAGCTCTTATAACCTCAAGGGGCATTTTGTAAGAGCCTATTTTAAAATTTTCAAAGCTCCTTTGAGTCGTAGCTCCCCAAAGTTTATCGGCATCAACTTTTATTTCTCCAATTGAATCTTTATAAACTTTATAATTCATAAAATACCTCCGACTATTATTATAACATAAAATTAACTAAAAATAACGTTTTATATTCAAAATCTCATCTTTAACAAAAAAATTTAATAACTTAACAAGATTTACAATTAAATACTATTTGGGTATAATATAAAATAGGAGGTGCTAAATGAAAAATAAATTTTTAGCTATTATTTTGACGGCTTTGTGTTTAGTAGGCTGTACTAAAAAATCAAGCGATACTACTGAAAACACAAATAAAAAATCTGTTTTGTCAAAAGTTGAATTGACAGAACAAGAAAAAAAAGAAATTCAACAAAAATTAAAAGAAAGAGAAATTGCTACTCTAAAAGCAGAAACCAACAAAGAAATTTTTTCAAAATTTATTGATTTATTAAAAACAGAATTTAATTCAGATGCAGATGTTGAGTACAATTTAATTCTTGATGGAATAACTATATTGCCTAAAGCAAATCTTATTAAAGAAGAAGTTATGACTGCCATTAAAGAAAATTCACTAATAAATATGCAAGAATGGGAAAATGATGATAATAAGTATTTAAAAAGTATTAACCTGTTTATCTTACATCCTGAAAAACCGAATACAATTGTATTTAAGGTGATAAACGGAACAGTTACAAAAACTCCCGAAAATATGAAAATCACTCAAGAAAATATTGAAAATTCTGATAAAGTAACCCCTCTTCAAATTACAGAAGAAGAGAAAAATATGATAAAGGCACAAACAAAAAAAGATTCACTTAAAGATATAATTAATTCACTAAAGGAAGAATTTAAAGAAATTGCAGAATTTGATTATAACGAAAAGTTAGACGCTTTCGCACTTGCCCCAATAGGCGATTTTAAAGAAGGGCTTATATTACTTATGGAAAACAAAGATATTCCTGCTGAAAACTGGAATTATTTTGTAGATAGTATGAAAATGGCAAGTAAACAATTTTCATCTGTAATAGGTGATTTTAAATTATCGGTTTTAAATCCAAAGAATTTAGAAGAAACAATACTTTCAGTAAAAGACGGAGAAGTTTTAGAAGATAAACTTAAAAAATAGAATAATAAATTGAAAAAGGTGTCATAAATTTTTATGACACCTTAAATTTTAAAACTCCTTTTTCTTTAAACAAATACAAACTCCACAAAGTGTTAATGTAGAAACAATCAAATGATTAACTGACATCCCGATAGAAGTTTTAGGTAGTTTTTTTACTTTTTCAACTTTAGGATTTTCAGGTTTTACAGGAACAACAGGCTCTGTTGGTTTTATTGGTACAGGAGGTTTCGGATTTGACGGTGTTGTTGGTGGTGGAGTTGGAGTAACAACTTTTTCCTTTGTGTTTGTTATCACAAATCCTTTTTCCATATTTCCGCTTATATCAACACTATACTTTACTCCGTCAATATTTATTATAGAATTTTCTGTTCCAATTTCTTTTACAGTATAGTTAATCTTTTCAGCTCCAAAAGTTTTTGAAACTTTTAAATTTTCAAACTTCCCTTCAAATCCGTTTTCTTTGTTAAGTAACAATTCTTTGTCTGTTTCTTCACCATTTTGATAAAGTTTTACTTTTATTTCTTTTTTAGATAAATCAGTCAAATCTTTTCCGTCTTCATCTTTCCAAATCTTTGTTACTTTTAAACTTCTCAATGGCGGTTCTAAAGGTAAAGCCTGCGGTTCTTTTGTATTTGTAATTGTAAAGCCGTCTATCATATTACCGCTTACTTCTACTTTATACAAATCATCATCTATCATTATACTTCCGTTTTCTTCACCAATTTCTTTTACTGTATAATCAATAGCCACACCTTTATCATCATATTTTACTAAATTTTCAAATTTTGTTGAAAATTTATTTTCTGAATTTAAAACTTTTTCTTCTACAGGAGTTTCTCCCTTATAAAGTTTTACTTTTACATTAGATGAAACATTTGTTAATATGTTATTTTCATAGTCTTTCCAAATTTTATTTACAGAAATAGAAATAAGTTCAGTATTTGTGATTACAAAACCGCCTACTCCGCTTACAACTGAAGAAATATAACCTTCAAGAGTTTCTTTTATCGTATAGTTTATTTCTTTTTCATTTTCATCATACTTAGGCAAATTTTCAAATTTACCTTTCCAGTTATTTTCTTCTTTAAGAACTATCTCTTTATCCGTTTCAACTTCGTTTTCAAAAAGTTTTACTTTTACTTCCGTTGCTTTTTTACCAATCCATTTCTTTTCAACAGGAATTGAGATTATGTCAGAAACTTTAGCATATTTTAATGTAAAAGTAGGAGTATTGCTATGAGAGTATTCCCCTTTAAGAAGTGCTTTTCCTTCTTCCAAATTTCCGTCTTTTAGATAAAACTCCGAAGGTTTGGAACCGTCACTGTTTTCTTTTACTATCCCTACTAAAATCAATCCGTCATACTCAGGAACAGTTAATTTATTGTCAAAAGTCTCGCTGTAATTTTCCTTATCATCAACGGGATAATTTTCTTTGACAATCTTAGCTCTTCCGTCATATTCATCTACTAATTTTTTTGTGTCCGGATTTTCTAAATCTTTCAATTTTTTTGCATTATTATAATAACTGACTTCTTCATATTTTATCTTAACGACCCCTGACGGATACAACTTAGCATGTTCATCATAAGCATTGGATTTTAATTGATACTTTAGAATGTCCGTTCCGCCACTTCTAAAGCCGTCAATATTCATTTGAATATCTCCGCCGACTATGACAACAGGATTATCGCTTAAAGCAATGCTGTTTGCGGAATCTTTTGTTATATAGGCATTAATTCCTCTGTTATAATTATCCTTAACAGTAAGAGTCATAGGTTTCATAAAATCTTCAAAACTTAATTTTTGAAAATCAACTCCCCCGTTAGAATCATACTTAGGAATTATTGTTACGGGTATAGATGCAGAATAATACTTCAAATTTGATGAATCAAAATCTTTATCTGTTCCGATACGATTAACGGTATCCTTAGTAAGTTTATCTTTACTTACCGTAAATATCCATTGATTAGGATTATTTTCAACTTGTTTTACGGTTATTCCATTTTTTTCAAGTTCTTTTTCATCAGGTTTTAACCAAGTGCTTTCAAACAAAAGATCAACATCTTTATCAAAACCAAGCCTTGAATCGAAATAAGCATTCATAACTCCGGACCACTTTGTAACTTCATTTATTCTTCCCCAAAGAGTTACCAAATCTTTTCGTATTTTGGAAAAGTCTAAGTGTGCTTTGTAATTAAGTGTTTGAGAATGGTCAACAACAAAAGCTCCCTTAGCTGTTTCATAATCACCTGGAACATTATTTTCTCCTGCCAAAGTGATATTAGGTCTGGTTTTTTCTTCATCTGCTATATTTTTTGCAGCAGTATTCTTTAACCAGTCCAATTCTACCCATTGATTATAAAGTACAAGCTCTCCATTTGTCTTTTCGAAATCTTCTAAAGTCAATGTATGACCGCCACGATAAAATGTTCCGTCAGTTTCCGAGCTTCCGCTGTTTTCAAATAAATCAGGTGTTGTCGCCCAACCTACCGTACGCATAAAATCTTTAAAACTTCCAAGTCCTAAGTAATGTGTCCAGTTAAGTTCACCTTTCCAATGCCATCTTCCACGTGTTCCATAAGCCGGTTCAGTATAAAAACCATCTTTAACTTCCGCATTAATATCACTAAAGTGAGGATAATAAAATTTTTCCTCATTAAAAGATGTTCTGTTAGATTTTTCTTCTGCGTTTATAACTGACGGGTCGGTTAATACCCCTGCCAAATGTTCTCCTTCGTATAGCACGGTTTTTACAATTAATACATCTTTATTTTCCGTACTTGTAGGATACCAAGGAGTTTGTCTGTGGTAGGTTACATTGAAGGCTTTTCTGTCCTCCCACTTTGCATATAACTCCTTTACTCCATTTTGTGAAACAAAATTATCATCAACCGAATTTTTTCCTTCTCTATCTGTTGTCCATCCCACAAACTTTTTAGAACGAATATTAAACCAGCTTTCTGTCTTTTGAATTTCTTCTTTTGAAAGAGGATGATTTACTCCGTCCTTATTTTCAACAAACACATATCTTTTATCTGCTGAATTTTCATTCAAAAAGTAACGAACTCCGTTAATATTTTCCTTATCTTTAAATTTTGCAACAATTGTTGTGTCTTTATCTAAAACATCAGTATAATTATACTTTGTTTCTCCTCCGTCTACGAAAAGTCCTAAAAATTCTTTATCATCAGGAGTCTTAACAACATCATTCAAATCATTTTTGTTTATTAAAGTACCGTTTACTTTGACTTTTCCTGTTAAATTTTCAAGACTGTTTCCTTTTATTACAGTAATTTCTTTTTGAACACTTCCGTCTTCTGTCTTAAATGTCAATTTAACAGACGGTAAATCAAGTGTTTTTGTCGCATCATTAGTATTTACAGGAAATCCGTATTCATAAGTGTTTTCACTCTTATCTTTCAAATTTATCCTAAGAGGTTTGTCACTGGCAAATGTAGAAGTAGGTGCTCCGATATCTCCGGCATAAATATTTTCAAAAGGCTTTGTTGATTTCGCATTATGTATACCGTCTAACCTAAATGTGCTGTTTGTAGCAACTACACTTCCGCTGTCAGCAAGCATCCCTCCGTAATTTTTTATATCAATTACAGAATTATTGATTTTATATTTATCTGCACCTTTATCTCCTAAAATCAATCCGAAATTTGCAGGAATATTTTTTGAATCAATTGTTATTGTAGAGTTATTTAAATCCAGTGAGTCGTTTATTTTAATTCTATTTCCTTCACTTGATGTAGATTTAAAATTATACTGTGCATTATTTAAAACGAGTTCCTTAATTTCCTGTGTGCCGTATTTTGTACTGACTTCTTGGTTTAATATTGCATTAGTTGCCTTTAACGCATAATTATTATTTGGAACAAATCTTACATTTTTTGCAGTAATATTTAATTTTTCCTTACTTGTTCCTTCAATATTAGAATACTTGTCAAATACCGCACTACTTGTATCCTTTGAGTTCGAAATTATTTCATAATTACCGTCAGTAATCTTTGAGTCGGCTTTCATAGATATAATTCCGCTTGTCAAATGTTTATCTACAATTATTGTAAGCTTATTTTCGCCACTTGAAAGTACCCCTTTAGAGTCCATCCAAAAAACATTCCCTTTATCGTCGGTTTTATGAATTGTAATATTTTTATTGATATTAAGAACAGTATTTCTATTTATATCAATAGTTCCTTCAAGAAAAACAGTTCCCCCGTCTGCAACAAGTTCAAGTGCTTTTGAAAAAGTTTTAACAGGATTTTCTTTATTTTCTCCCGAATTACTGTCATTACCTGTTTTTTGTGCCATATATACAGTTTGCAACAAAGCATTTCTGTCTGTTTCATTTGCATAAATCAAGCCTTGATTTAAATAAGCAGATGAAATCGACCCAAAAGATAAAGAAACTGCCAAAAACAAAAACAGCATTCTCTTTTTAAATTCTTTAACCATAACCTTAGTTATCCCCCTATTTTATACCTTAAAATTAATGATAATCATACAAATGTATTATATACAATTTTTCTGATAATGTCAACATTTTCATTCACATTTTCACTAACTATGCTTCCAATTTTCAGAAAATAATTTAATATTTAGTATTAATATCCAACTATTTGTATTTAATTATTTTGTGAAAATCAGAAACAAATACTACCCCCATATATTCAATAACAGTAATTTTATTTTAATAAAAAATAATCGAAAATAAGATTAAAATAACTATTGAGTAATTTAAATTTTTTAAGTATAATTAAAACATTCCAAAATAATTCAGTTTTAAAGCGATAACTTTGTGGAATATATAGATATATGAATATTTTTTATGTTTTAAGGAGGTAAATGTATGAGAAAAAATAGAAGTGAAATGATTTTACATGGCAACATTTACAAAATAATAGCAATTATTTCCGTACCGATAATTTTAAACAATTTTATCCAGCAACTTTATTCTTTGGCAGATGCTTTTTGGCTCGGAAAACTCGGTACTGCAGAATTTGCCTCAACAAGTTTTACTTGGCCGGTTGTATTTTTATTCAATTCAATAGGAATAGGACTTTCAATTGCGGCAATTTCTTTAATTTCACAATTATTGGGGAAAAAATGTATTTCAAAAGCACAAAAATATGCTGATACTTTAATTTATATTTCTTTAATTTTTTCAATAATTTTTACATTTTTAGGTTTTTTCAGTGCCGAATTTATAGTAAATCTTATGGGAGCAAACGGAGATTTGGCAAAATACAGTGTAATTTATTTAAAATACAGTTATTTAGGTATTCCGTTTATATTTTTATATTACATTTATTCTGCGATTTTTTCATCGCAAGGAAAAAATACAATTCCCACAATGATTAGTACAAGTTGTGTAATTTTAAATATGATTTTAAATCCTATATTTATTTTTGATACAATTCCGTATACAAATTTTTCAGGACTTGGTCTTGGAGTTCAAGGAGCTGCACTTGCAACTGTTTTAACTCAGGGAATCATGTGCTTTGCAGGACTTGTACATCTTCGTTTTAATAAAGATATGTTAAAATTGAACTTACAAAGTTTGATTTTTATACCTCTTGAAAAAACTATTTTATCAAAAATTTACACAATCGCATTACCGTCTGTCATAGGCCAAATCGGCACCGCAATAGGGTTTATAATAATGAACTCATTCATTCAAAGTTACGGAACAGAAACTGTTGCAGCTTACGGAATGGTAAACAGAATAAGCGGTCTTTTAAATATTCCTCCCGGAGGAATAGGATCTGCAATAACTTCAATAATAGGTCAAAACATTGGAAATCATAATATAAAAAGAGTAAAAGAAACTTTTAAGAAAGCATCTGTAATAGTAATATTTATGTCTGTTATAATTGCCATTATAAGTTTTATATTCAGATATGAAATTTTGTCATTTTTCATTGACGCTCCGAAGTCTTCCGAACTTATGATACAGGCCAATAGTTATATGTTCTACACATTAATAACACTTGTAATGTTAAATATGTTTTTTATTTATCAAGGACTGTTTCAAGGTTCCGGAAACAGTAAATACTCTATGTTTATAGATATGATTAGACTTTGGGTTATAAGAATACCGCTTATACTTTATTTCAAATATTTTACGAATTTAGGTGCAACAGGAATTTGGCTTTCAATGTCAATTTCAAATGTACTGGTAACTTTAATTGCACATTACATATATTCCAAAGGAAATTGGCAAATGGGTTCATTTAGATAAAAATTTATTCCAAAGTGACTTTTTATTGTAAATTTGTATTTAATGAACCTTATAATTAAATACATTTAAACAAAAATGACTTTAACACAAAGTGTAAAGTCATTTTTTTGTTAAACTATTCTTTCTTTTAACGGTTCTAAAATTTTTTCTTTATCTAAATTAGGATTTTTTTGAATAATGTAATTAAGTCCTATTTCTCCTGCTTTATCCATTCCTTGACAACCGGCAAACATAACAACATCATCTTTTTGTGCAGAATCTATTGTAAATTCTACCGCATCTTTCAATGTATCAAAAAGAATTACTTCAATTCCGTTTTCTTTCATAACTTTAAGGAAAATTTCTCTCTCTTCATTTGATACTTCATCTTTCCACGAAACTGTATCTTTACTTAAAGTTGCAACTATTCTACTCAACTTTAATTTATCATTCCAAAGAATAATTCTCTTTGCATTTTCTTCGTTAAGTTCTACTCCACGATTTCCTCTTATAGCATATAAAAATTTAATATCATTGTATTTCATTTTGCAAAGAGTTTCCAAAGTAACATCAATATTAACTTCATTTGCAAAGTGATCATCAATAATCTTAAATTCATCTTCAAAAATTATTTCAAAACGTCTTTCAACTCCTCTGAAAATTTTTAAAGCTTCTTGAATAACAGAAATTTCAATACCGTCTAAAAGAGCAATTCCTATTGCAACCATTGAGTTCATAACACTACTATACCCTGCAGTGTTTAACTCAATAGGAAAACTACATTTATTTATCAATCTACCTTTTACATTAATATCTTTATTTATAACAAAATCAAATTTACCACGCCCCGTTGAAAGATCTAAATTTTCTATGCTGAACGTATTATCATAATTTTCCATAGAAAAAGAAAAAACTTTCGCCAAAGTCCTATTTGCAAGTTCTTTTATTTCATCATTATCAAAATTCAACAAAGCAATTTGATGTGCTTTTGCATTTGTTATCAACTTAGACTTTTCCCTTTTATAAGCCTCATAACTTCCGTGTTGCTCCATGTGTTCCTTGCTTAGATTATGAAAACTTACTATATTATAATCAACATCTTTCGCTCTATCAAGTTCAAGTGCAGCAGATGAAACTTCCATTATAACTTTATCAGCACCTTTGTCTTTAAAAAGACTTAAATACTTTTGTAAATCCAAACTTTCAGGCGTAGTAAGATAAGACGGAATCATAAAATCATCAATTTTAACAAAAACAGTTCCTATAATTCCCACTTTTAACCCTGCCTGCTCATAAATTTTCTTTAACATAAAGCTCGTTGTTGTTTTCCCGTTAGTAGCTGTAATTCCGATAACATCTAAAAAATTACTCGGATTATTATAAAAGTTACTTGCCATTTTAGATAAAGCACTTCTTGAATTTTCAACTTTAATCTGTATAATGTCATCATCGACAAAATCTTCAACAACACAAAGATAAGCCCCTTGTTCTTTTGCTGATTTTATATAAAGATGTCCATCTGTTTTATATCCTTTAATGGCTACAAAAATATCATCTCCGGAAATATTTTTAGAATTATATTCTAACTTTGAAATTTCCTTTTCAAAATTAACTTTTCCCTTAATTTCCAAAACATCTAAATCTTTTAACAGAGTTTCTAATTTCATACCTTCTCCTATCTGTGATTAAATTTAAAACTTATATAAAAATTTAATTTCACTATATCTTACATTTAAGATTTATTTTTTAAAACTTATATAAAAATATATAACAAAAAAGGTCTCATAAGAGACCTTGGAGGCGACATCCGGATTTGAACCGGAGATGAAGGTGTTGCAGACCTCTGCCTTACCGCTTGGCTATGTCGCCAAAAATTTGGAGCGGAAGACGAGATTCGAACTCGCGACCCTCGCCTTGGCAAGGCGATGCTCTACCACTGAGCCACTCCCGCAAATTTTCTGGTGCCCAGAGGCGGAATCGAACCACCGACACGAGGATTTTCAGTCCTCTGCTCTACCGACTGAGCTATCTGGGCATATAAATATTAATTTTTTCTAAAATTACACACAATTCATACATTCATTATACATAACCATACGATAGCTCATTCTCTCGTGCTTCGCACTACACTAAGGCTTTGCCTAAAAACAACTTCGTTGTTTTTGCCACTTCCTTATACCGACTTTCGCTATTTTGGGCATATAAATATTAATTTTTTCTAAATTATACACAATTCATATACTAACTTTACATAAAACTAACGCTAATCAACTAAGCGTACATTACTTAGATAGTATATATTATTTTACTTTATTTGTCAAGAGTTTTTTAAAAATTTCAGTTTGTTTTTTAGCAATATATTATTTCTTTTAATGTAAAAATTAAATACCTTATAAAAAATATATTTAAACTGTCCAATAACAATTTTAAAATTTTTACTTAAATTTGAGTATTAAAATTTTAAGAAATTATTAGATAATAAACGCAAAATAACAAGGTGTATTACACCTTGTTATTTGCTTTTAGTAGGTTTTTTACGAAAAACAATTTATGTTAACTCTATATTCGACAATTAAAAATTTAATTTTCTTTTTTTGAGTCCTCTATTATTTTTTCAGCAATATTCATCGGAACTTCTTCGTATCTATCAAATTCGATTACAAACTCTCCTCTCGCTTGAGTCATACTTCTAAGGTCAATAGCATATTCGAAAAGTTCTGAATGTGGTGCTTCTCCAATTACAAGTTGACTTCCGTCCTCCAATATTTCAACACCTAAAACTTTTCCACGTCGTTTATTTAAATCTCCCATAACATCACCCATATACTCTTCAGGAATTGTAACTTCAATTTTCATTATAGGTTCAAGTAGTATAGGTTTTGCTTGTTCCATACCTTTTTTAAAAGCTAATGATGCAGCAATTTTAAATGCCATTTCATTTGAATCCACAGGATGATAAGATCCGTCATAGAGTGTGGCTTTTATATTTACAACAGGATATCCTGCAAGAATTCCTTTTTCTGTTGCTTCCTTAATACCTTTTTCAACTGCAGGGAAATAATTTCTCGGAACTGAACCACCGAATATTTCTTCAGTAAATTCAAACTCTTCAACACTTGGTTCAAATCTCACAAACACATCACCGTATTGTCCCGCACCGCCTGATTGTTTTTTATGTTTTCCCTGAACATCAGACTTACCTTTTATTGTTTCTCTGTAAGCTATTCTAAGTGGGATTGTATTTGTTTCAACACCATACATATTCTTTAGTTTATCAAGCACTATTTGAAGCTGAACATTTCCTTGTCCACCAATCAAAAGCTGTTTAGTTTCACTGTTTCTTTCAGAAACAAAACTTGGATCTTCTTCTTGTAATTTATGAAGAGCAGATGAAATTTTATCTTCATCTCCCTTACTCTTTGGTTCTATAGCAAAATATAAGTTAGGTTTTGGGTATTTTATTTTTTTATAAAGAGTTTGATTTTGCTTTTCACATAAAGTATCCCCTGTTTGTGTAACTGAAAGTTTTGAAACCGCTCCTATGTCACCTGCAACGACTTCTGAAGTTTCTATTTGAGTTTTTCCTTTTAAGTAAAATAATCCGGCAAGTTTTTCACTTTCTTCTTTAGTTGAATTATATAGTTCAGTATCTTTACTTAATTTTCCGCTCATTACTTTGAAAATAGAAATTCGTCCTACAAACGGGTCAACGACCGTTTTAAATACAACAGCAGAAAAAGGTTCATCCTTACAAATTTTTCTTACATTATCATCTTCATTTCTAAATCCTCTTTTAGCCCTTTCATCATTAGGTGCAGGCATATAGTCCGTAATGACATCAAGTAACATATCAATTCCAACTCCTGTTGTTGCTGAACCGCAAATCAAAGGAACAGCCGCCCCGTTAAGCAATGCAGTAGTAACACCTTTTAAAAATTCTTCGTGGCTAAACTCCTCTCCTTCAAAAAATTTTTCCATAAGTTCATCATCTGTTTCGGCAACAACTTCAACTATTGTATCATAAACATGATTTACCTCTTCAATTCTTATTTCCGGAATAGGTACTTCTTTTCTTTCAAATCCGTCATATTCATACGCTTTTTTATTTAGAACGTCTATTACCCCTTTAAAGTTCTCTCCTTCTCCTAAAGCAAGAGTAAACGGAATAACTTTCTTTCCGAAAGCAATATGCAAATCGCTAACTACCTTTGCAAAATTTACATTTTCTTTATCCATTTTATTTACAAAAATAATTCTTGGTAATTCGATTGACTCAGTGTATTTTAATACTTTTTCGGAACCAACTTCTATTCCGTTTTGTGCATCCAAAACAACAAGAGCCGCTTCACTCGCTCTTAAAGCACTATAAACTTCCCCACTAAAATCAAAATATCCCGGAGTGTCAATTAAATTTATTTTAAAGTCTTTCCATTCAATCGGTGCTACTGCCGTTGATATAGAAACTCCTCTTGAAATTTCTTCCTTATCAAAATCAGTTACGGTATTTCCGTCCTCAACCTTACCAAGTCTTTTTAGTTCGCCGGTTTTAAAAAGTAATGCTTCACAAAGAGAAGTTTTACCACTGGCACTATGACCAACTAACGCAAGATTTCTAATTTTTTCAGTAGAATATGATTTCATATTTAATTCCCCCTAACTATATTGTAAATAGATAAATTCTTATCTTTAACTTATTATAATATGGAAATGTTTTCAAGTCAAGTAGAAAGCGATAAAAATTTTTTATTCAAAAGAAATTCTCCAAATTAATTGTTATTAAAGAAATTTTAATTTTTTATAAAAAAATAGATGCTTGTTTGCATCTATACTCTTTGACTATTCTTCCCATTTTAATCTGTGAAGATGTCCTTTTGTTTCCAATTTTTTAAAATTTTGCTGTCTTAAAGCATCATACAAAATTATTGAAACTGAATTTGATAAATTGAGTGAACGAATTTCTCCCCACATCGGAATCCTAACACAATGTTCTTTATTTTTTACTAAAATTTCTTCGGGAATCCCTTTGCTTTCTTTCCCAAACATTATATAATCATTTTCCTTATACTCAACCTCATCATAAGTTTTTTCTGCTTTTGTAGTTGCAAAATATACATTTGCATTTGGGTTTTTTTCATAAAACTCCTCAATGTTCTCATAAACAAAAAGTTTTAACTTGTCCCAATAATCAAGACCGGATCGTTTTACCATTTTGTCATCCAAAGAAAAACCAAGCGGTTTTATTAAATGAAGTGTAGTGTCTGTCGCTACACAAGTTCTGCCTATCGCTCCTGTGTTAAAAGGTATTTCAGGCTCTAATAATACTATATTAAACAAAATATCATCTCCTATTTTTCATTATCTATAAACATGATAACCATCGATACAAACAAGAAAATCGGACTTAGTAAAATAGTTCTAAGTCCTAAAAGTTTCGAGGCTTTACTTCCGATTATTGCTCCAAGAACAAAAAACAATATAACTGAAATATATAAAACAGCACTTTCGAGATAAATTCTATTTTTAGTATCGAAATATTCATATGTATAGTGCATTGACTTTCTAAGATTTCCAAGACACATTGTTGTTGCAAAATCTCTTCCTTTTAATTTTCTGAATGTTTGAACTTGGATACCGCAAGCCAATGAAGTTACAGCATTGGCAAAATAATTTAATCTGTAAGGAATAAACGCAACAAACACAAGTAATATAATTTCAACAAACAAAGCAACCTGTCTCCAATGAATTTTTTTTATTTTTCCGTTTCTTATTACTTGTGCCAACAAAATTCCGACAGAAAAAGAAACTATCGGAAAAATATATTTCAAGCAATTATTCCACTGTCCATTTGATAAAGACACACCTAAAAGTAAAATATTTCCGGTTTGTGCATTTGCAAAAACTTTTCCTCTTATCAAATAAGAATAAGCATCCATAAGTCCGCCACTTAACGCCAAAAAAATTGCAACTTCCAAAGATTCAGACATTTGAAACGACTTTTTCATAATAACACCAACTCTTTTCATAAAGTCTTATCAACGAATAATAGTATATAACAATTTATTTAATTTTACAAGTTTCAAATTATTATTTGAATGTAAATCCACTATTGATTTTCTATCATATTTATAGTATATTAAGATTATAATATATTTGATATTCAGGAGGAAATTTTATGAACGTTTATGAAAAAGCATTAATGCTTCACGAAAAATGGCAAGGAAAACTATCCACAGAGCTAAAAGCAGAATTAAATAACGCAGAAGATTTAACTTACGCTTATACTCCGGGTGTTGCCGCACCTTGTTTGGAAATAAATAAAAATGAACAATTAGCTTATGCTTATACTTCAAAGGCAAATACAATTGCTGTTATTTCTGACGGAACTGCAGTTTTAGGCCTTGGAGATATCGGACCAAAGGCTGCTATGCCTGTTATGGAAGGAAAATGTTGCTTATTTAAAAAATTCGGAGGCGTTAATGCGGTTCCTATAGTTTTAGATACTAAAGACCCTAAAGAAATCATATCCATAGTAAAAGCTATCGCTCCTACTTTTGGAGGAATTAATCTTGAAGATATTTCTTCTCCAAGATGTGTAGAAATCGAAAGAGCATTAATAGAAGAATTGGATATTCCTGTTTTTCATGATGACCAACACGGTACTGCTATTGTTGTAACTGCCGCACTTATCAACGCTTTAAAACTTGTAAAAAAAGAGGCTAAAGATATAAAAGTTGTAGTTTCGGGAGCCGGTGCAGCAGGATATTCTATTATAAAATTAATTATGATGCTTGGAGTTAAAGACGTTATCGCTTTTGACTCAAAAGGTGCAATAAATAAAAAACACTCTGAAACTTATAATTTTGTAAAAAAAGAATTAGCAGAAATAACAAATAAGGAACAAAAAGATATTACTATGAAAGAGGCTTTTGTAGGTGCAGATGTATTCATTGGAGTAAGTCAAAAAGATTTAGTTTCAAAAGAAATGGTCGCATCCATGAACAAAGATGCAATAGTTTTCGCTATGGCAAACCCTCAACCTGAAATTCTTTATAGCGATGCAAAAGAGGCAGGCGCCAGAGTTGCCGCAACCGGCAGATCCGATATGCCTAATCAAATTAATAATGTAGTTGCATTTCCGGGAATTTTTAAAGGGGCATTAATGTCAAGAGCTAAAAAAATTACAGACGAAATGAAACTTGCTGCCGCAATCGGACTTGCAAGTATGATTCCTGATGATAAAATAAGAGAAGACTATGTAATAGTTTCCGCTTTTGAAGAAAATGTAGCGGATACGGTTGCAAAAGCAGTTTCTCAAAAATGCTAAGAAGAAAGGAATAACTATGTCGAATATATTTAGTAAAAGTTTTGAATATTTTACAAAAAATATCTTTAGTATTTTTTTAATTTCTATACTCGCAAGCATATTTTCAGAAGTAAATATTTTTTATAAGTTTACATTAAACAATACAGCCAGATTACTTTCATTAACGATCTTAGGTAACGGAATAATAGGAACTTTTGTAGCGAATTATGCAAAAATAGAAATATATAACTCAATAAAAGAAAATAGAAATCCGAGCATAATTAATGCAATTAAAAATTTTTTTGACTATGGTTTTGATATGTTCAAACTTCAACTTTTAATTCTTATAAAAACTATAATGTGGACTTTGCTTTTAATTATTCCGGGAATAATCAAAAGTTTAGAGTATCAAAGAGCAATATATCTTAAAGTGGAAAACTCGGATATGCAAATAAGAGAATGCTTTGAAACCGCAAAAGAACAAATGCAAGACAGAAAATTATCACTTTTCGGATATGAATTATTAGCGTCTTTACCATTTGTAATAACTACATTTGTTTCAACTTTATTTACAGAATTCCCATTTTCCATAAATTATTATTCGATAATTTCACTTATAATGGTATTAGCATTAATAATAACTTCATTATTAACACTTTGTCTATCTTTAATAATTGAACCAATGTTTAATGTCGAACTCAAAGAACTAATAAAAAATTAAAAAGGTTGAGAATTTTTTTGTTCTCAACCTTTTTTACAAACTTTTTTCTAAAAAAAAATCCTGCCAAAGCAGGAAAAATAAATGCAACCCATAACAGAGTTCCTCGAATTACAGGTCTTGGTGCCCAGAGGCGGAATCGAACCACCGACACGAGGATTTTCAGTCCTCTGCTCTACCGACTGAGCTATCTGGGCATATAAATATTAATTTTTTCTAAGTCACACACAATTCATACATTCATTATACATAACCGTACGATAGCTCATTCTCTCGTGCTTCGCACTACACTAAGGCTTTGCCTAAAAACAACTTCGTTGTTTTTGCCACTTCCTTATACCGACTTTCGCTATTTCGGACATATAAATATTATTTTTTTTCAAAACAAATGGCAGGGGTAGAAGGAATCGAACCCTCACCAGCGGTTTTGGAGACCGACATTCTACCGTTAAACTATACCCCTATGCTAAGTTAAAGACCCTTATAAAACAAGAGATATTTCCTTAAAGAAATATCTACATAATTTGGTGGGCCTTCAGGGACTTGAACCCGGGACCTACCGGTTATGAGCCGGGCGCTCTAACCAACTGAGCTAAAGGCCCAAATTATTGGCGGAGAAAGAGGGATTTGAACCCTCGCATCCCGTAAAGGATCTACTCCCTTAGCAGGGGAGCCTCTTCAGCCACTTGAGTATTTCTCCATTGTGGCGGAGAGGGTGGGATTCGAACCCACGTGGGCGTGAACCCAAACGGTTTTCAAGACCGCCTCGTTATGACCACTTCGATACCTCTCCACAGATGGTGATCCATCGGGGATTCGAACCCCGGACACCCTGATTAAAAGTCAGGTGCTCTACCGACTGAGCTAATGAATCATAAAATTGGCTGGGGTAGCAGGACTCGAACCTGCGAAATGCTAGAGTCAAAGTCTAGTGCCTTACCGACTTGGCTATACCCCAAAGGTTGGCGCACCTAAGAGGATTCGAACCTCTGGCACACGGATTAGAAGTCCGTTGCTCTATCCAGCTGAGCTATAGGTGCAAAATGGAGCGGGTGAAGGGAATCGAACCCTCGCAACCAGCTTGGAAGGCTGGGGCTCTACCACTGAGCTACACCCGCACAAAAAACTCAAACTTTATGGTCTTAACAAATATTTAATTGGTGGAGGAGAGTGGATTCGAACCACTGAAAGCGTAGCTAACGGATTTACAGTCCGTCCCCTTTGGCCACTCGGGAACTCCTCCATAAATTAAACTCAAGTGCAGGACTAAATAAATCCTTCAATCTCATAACTAAAAAGTTACTGGAGCTGGTGGGAGGACTTGAACCCCTAACCTACTGATTACAAGTCAGTTGCTCTACCAATTGAGCTACACCAGCATAGTTGGCGACCTGGATGGGACTCGAACCCACGACCTCTAGCGTGACAGGCTAGCATTCTAACC
>JALEHY010000052.1 GCA_022770425.1 Parvimonas sp.
ACACTCTTAAGATAATTTTAATTCTTAAAATTGTTTTAGAAATTAAAATTACCTTAAAAAATTTAAGGAGGACTAAAAAATGAAAAAGAAAACAATTATATCAGCTGTCTGTTTGGCAACTATGATTTCTGCGGCAGCTGTACAATCAAATGTAACTGTAGCGGCAAGTACTGTTTCTGTCGAAAAACCGAGTATGGATTTAGAAAAATTAAAAAACCAAGCTATTTCCGAAATTGAGAATGCAGCAAATAAAAAACTTTCTGAAATTGAAAAAAGTAATGCAAGTGAAAACGAAAAGATAGCAGCAAAAGACAGAGTTTCAAACACTAAGAGTAGATTTTCAGATATAATTAAAAATGCAAAAGATAAAAAGGATATTGATGAAACAAAAAAATCAGCTCTTGAATCTATTGCCGGAATTAAAAGCGGAACAGCACCTAAGAAAGTAGAAGAACCTCTTGCTAAAGAGGAAAAATTAGATAAGGAAAATAAAAATAGGTCTATTGATGATAAAGTTTTGATAAAGCCAAAAAGTGCTGACGAAAATAAAACAAAAGAAACATTAAGTGAATATGCAAAAAAAGTTAAGGACAAGGTTAATGCGGATAATAGTTTAAGTAAAGAACAAAAAGAAGAAATAATCAAAAAAATTGATAAAGACTTAAAAGAAAAAGAAGAGTTACTTAATACACCCGGTTGGAATGATGATGTAGTACTTCAAAAGGCTAAGGAATCTATTGACAGATTAGCTAAAAGAAATGCACCTTCTAAAGATGACGGTTTGACAAAGGAACAAAAAAAGGCTGCTATGGATAAAGCTGTAAAGGAATTAACAGATTATGCACAAAATGTTAAAAATAATATTAACAAAGATGTATCGTTGACAGAAATAGAGAAAAAGGAAGCCGTAAAAAGAGTAGACGAAGATTTAAAAGATAAGTTACAGTTATTGAAGGATACAGGATGGAGTGATCCGAATATAGTTAAAAAAATTAAAGAATCTATTGACAAGGTTTCTAAAGTTGAAAATAAAACTAAGGACTTAGCTAAAAAAGAAATTGACGAGGCTGTTAAAAAACAAATTGATGAAATAAATGCAGAAAAAGACGTAACAGATAATGCTAAAGCTAAAGCAACAGAAGAGGTAAAAGCCGAAGCTGAAAAAGCAAAGAAAAATATTGATAATGCTAAGACAAGTGATGAAGTTGAACAGGAGAAAAATGACGGAATTTCCGAAATTGAAGGAATTTACCCTGAAATAAATGAAGAAAACAATCAAGATGCTCCTAAAAAAGGTAATGAAGACGGAAAAATGAAAGAGAAAAAAGAACCTGAAATAAAAAAAGGAGAAGAAGATAACAAGAAAAACGAAGATAAAAAAACTAAAGAAGATAAAAACAATGATAATAAAAAGCCTGAAATAAAAAAATCCGATGAGGACAAAAAGATAAATAATGATAAAAAACCTAAGTCTGATAAAAAAGTTGATGAAGACAAAAAAGAAGAAGATAAAAAACAACCGAAAATGAAAAAATTAAAAGATAAATCCGATAATAAACATAATAGACAAGAAAATAAACCTTCTAATGAAAATAAACATTCAGACACTGAAAAATCAGGTAAAAAACAAAAATTACCTAAAACATCACTGTCAAGTGGAATTTTAGGGTTTGGAGTTTCAGCTGTTATAGGGGCGGTAGGAGCGTTTTTTACAGGTAAAAAAAGAAAATAGGATAAGTTGAGATTAAGAGCCGTTTTGATTACAAAACGGTTCTTTTTATGTTCATTTATGATAAAAGCATATTTTATAGTATGGCTATTGACTTTTTTTGTAAATTTTGTTAGAATTTTAGGCATATTATAGTTGCTTTGAAAAAGAATAGTAAATTGTTTTTGTATACAAAGAGAGGAGTCGTTTGGTGAAAGACTTTTATATGAAACTTTTGAACCTACTTTTGAGCTTGTATTAATGTTACAGGGTTGTGCCTTATAGCTTTTGAGTATAAATTAGAGTGGTACCACGGCTTTCGTCTCTTGGAGATGAAGAGCCGTTTTTTATTTTAAGGAGGAATTTGTTATGAAAATGAAAAGATATTATATGCCAACACTTAGAGAAGATCCGCAAGAAGCTGAGATTGTAAGTCATAAGTTGCTTTTAAGGGCAGGGATGATCAGAAAAAGTGCAGCGGGGATTTACTCTTATCTTCCTCTCGGATACAGAACAATAAGAAAAATTGAAAATATTGTAAGGGAAGAAATGGATAGAATTGGCGGTTATGAAATTTTGATGAGTGCATTGCAACCTAAAGAAATTTGGGAACAGTCAGGAAGATGGCAAACTTTCGGACCTGAAATGTTTAAAGTAAAAGACAGAAATGAAAGAGAGTTTTGTCTTGGACCTACTGCTGAGGAGTATTTTACAACTTTAATTACAGGAGAGATTAAAAGTTACAAACAGTTGCCGTTGAATATTTATCAAATTCAAACTAAGTATCGTGACGAAAAAAGACCTCGTTTTGGGATAAACAGAGCCAGAGAATTTTCAATGAAAGACGCTTATACTTTTGATGTAAGCCCTGAAATGATGATAGAGTCTTATAAAGAGATGTGGGGTGCTTACGAAAAAGTATTTGACAGACTTGGACTTAATTATAAAATTGTTGCGGGCGATGCGGGAGCAATGGGAGGAGACAGTTCTCACGAATTTATTGCTCTTTCCGATGTTGGAGAAGGTGTTATTTGTTATTGTGATGAAAGCGGATATGCCGCAACAGACGAAAAGGCAAAGGTTGTTTATGACGTTGACGAAACGGGAGAAGAAAAAAATCTTGAACTTGTTTATACGCCTAACTGTAAAACTATTGAAGAAGTTGCAAACTTTTTGAATGTTCAAAAAAGCAAATGTGCTAAGGCGGTAGATTTGATTGTGTCAGGAGAACCTGTGATTGTCTTTATACCCGGTGACAGAGAACTTAATATGACAAAACTTTGTGCTTATTTAGCTGTTCCCGAACACGAAATTGAAATGATGAACGACGAAGTCATAAATAGCATAGGAACAATTGCCGGATATACAGGTCCTGTTGAATTGAATGTAAGAAAAATCGTTGATAAAAGAGTAACTTTAATGAAAAATATCGTAGTAGGCGGAAACAAAGAAAATTACCATTACATAAATTGTAATTTCAATAGAGATTTTGAAGGAGAGGTCGTTGAAGATTTGGTTATGGTAAAGGAAGGAGATGTTTGCCCTATCAGTGGAAAGCCTTTAAGTTTTGCAAGAGGAATTGAAGTCGGAAATATATTTCAACTCGGAACAAAATATTCAAAGTCTTTAAATGCGACTTTTCTCGATGAAAACGGAGTTAGTCAATATTTTTGGATGGGAAGCCACGGAATCGGAATTACAAGAAGTGTTACCGCAATTATAGAACAAAATAATGATGAAAAGGGAATTATTTGGCCATTGCAAGTAGCTCCTTATCATGTAATTATTACAGTTGCAAATATAAATGATGAAAATCAACTTTCACTTGGAGAAAAAATTCACAATGAACTTGAAAAATCAGGTGTTGAAGTAATGCTTGACGACAGAAAAGAAAGAATAGGCGTTAAATTTAATGACAGAGATTTAATCGGGATTCCTCTTAGAATAACTGTAGGTAAAAAAGCAAATGAAAATATTGTAGAATTTTCCACAAGAAAAGACGGAGAAAATATAGAAATGTCTTCTGAAGATTCAATCGCAAAAATTATTCAAGCAGTTAAAAATATAAAATAATTTTAAAAATACAATTTAAAGAGTATATCAAATTTTTTTGATGTACTCTTTTTTTGAAAAAATTTTTTAGTTTGGATTTTAATCTTAGAACTTTGAAAAAAATTAAATTTTAGTTTTTAATATGAAAATTAACTTATTATATTTATCGTATTAAACAATTATAAATACAATCTGAAAGAAAAGGTTTTTTAAAGCCGTTGACAGCTTTGAAAATTTATATTATAATGCAAATATATGAAAATAACATTAAATCTTAAGTTTATTGAAATTTGATGCTATTTCCATATTACATTACATAAGGAGGGAGCAATATGAAAAAGAAGTGTAAGTTGTTTTTGGTAATATTTTCCGTTTTTTGTATATCATTTTCGAGAAATGTATATACTAAAGACATTGCCGAACCAACAGAGAATGTGCTGACAAATTTGAAAAATCAAGTTGGAAATTTGTTAGATAATGATGATGGCAAACACAGGTTTATTGTCGAATTGTATGATGACTCGTTTAATATTTTTGAAAACGTTTTACGACAATTGAGTGTAAAAAACCAATCTTCGTATATCAAAAAGAAAGCACAAAACAGATTGTCAAAGCAAGAGGTTGCCATTGAGAAAATAGAAAAACATTTAAATGATGAAAAGGGAAGTTCAAACTCTGATGTTGAAATAAAACCTGTTTCAAGATTTAAATCAATAGCCAATGGGTTTGTTTTGGAAATAAATTATGATACTGCAAAAGAGATAGCATCTTTGAATTTTGTAAAAGGTGTTTATTATGATGCCGAAATTTCCAAACCCGTTAATGAAATAAAACCTCTTATGTCAAGCAGTGCTTCGATGATAGGAGCAGGAACTTCTGAAAGAAGAACTTACAGTGGAGAAGGAAGGGTTGTTGCAATTTTAGACAGCGGTGCAGATTTTAATCATCCTGATATGAAAATAACCGACGTATCAAAAGCAAGATGGAATAAAGAATCTGTTAGCGAAAAAATTAATTCTTTGGGATTAAAAGGAAGGTACTATTCTGATAAAATTCCTTATGCTTACAATTATGCGGAAAAAAATGATGAGATTATTGATAAAAATTCAAAAACCGCTATGCACGGAATGCATATTGCAGGAACAATTGCCGCAAACGGAAAAGTAAAAGGAATTATTCCGGAAGCGCAATTACTCATTATGAAAGTATTCGATAATGAAAAAGGAACTACGAATGTTTCAACTTATGTAGAGGCATTGGATGATGCGGTTGCACTCGGAGCGGATTCGGTAAATATAAGTATCGGGTCTTTGGAACAAGGAGTTAACAATGTTCCTCTTATTATGAAAAATGCTATTGAAAATGCAAAAAAATCAGGAGTTGCAGTCGTAATATCTGCAGGGAATGATACACATTTTTCAAAAAGACAAGGAACGAACCCTTTAGTTGAAAATCCGGATTGGGGAGCAATTGCAACACCGTCTGTTACAGAAAATTCAATGTCTGTCGCAAGTGTGGATAATCTTAAAAAATTTGTTGCAATAGGCGGTACAATTAAAACAAAAGAAAAAACTTTTTCTTTTGAAGTATTGGAACCGGGAGATAAACTTAAGACTAAAGAAACCGCCTTTAAGTACGGTACCGAGGTTGAATATGTTGATGTTGGATACGGGATAGACGATTCAGACTATAAAGAAAATGGAAAGTCAAAAGTAGAAGGTAAAATCGCACTAATTTTAAGAGGTTATGATAAGAGTAAGAAAGAGCTTGAAAACAGTAATGTTTGGTACTACAATTCTAAAATAAAGAAAGCTCAGGAAAACGGAGCCATTGCAGTTATCATAGGAAACCATCTAAATAATAATGATGGACTTCACGGTATGATTCAGATGAGTCAAATTGAAAATGATACGGTACCTGCATGGAGTATAAGCCACTTTTCTTATTTGAAACTTAAAGAAAATGAAAATAAGAAAATTACTTTATCAAAAAATGTAAATTCCGATTATCCTACCGGAGGAGAACTCTCTGAATTTTCCAGTTGGGGACCTACCGCATATCTTTCGATAAAACCGGAGATAACGGCACCGGGAGGACAGATATATTCCACTTTGAATGCTGATTTTAAAAATGTTGAAAGTTCTTACGGGTATATGAGCGGAACTTCTATGGCGACACCACATGTTACTGCGGCTTATTCGGCTGTGTATGGAGAACTTGAAAAAATAGGATATAAGGACGTTAACAAATCTTGGTTTGTGAAAAATTTGTTGATGTCTACTGCAAAACCGATTAGATTTTTAGGAAACGAAGAACTGTTTTATAGTCCGAGAGGACAAGGAGCGGGACTTTTAAATATTGATGATGCTGTAAATAAAAACTTTGTTTATGCTGTGGATAACAGATCATCTTCCACATTTAACCAAAGTAAAATAGAATTTAAAGATTTAAAAAATTCAAATAAATTGGATTTTGATATAAACTTAAACAGTATATCAACCGATAAGGTGAATACAGAATATGATGTATCCGTTTATTTACAAACAGATGATTTGGATTCAGAAAAGAAAAGTGTTACATTGACACCTATGTCTGTATTGAAATTTAAAAATGTCAAAACTGTTAAATTGGAAAACGGAAAGGCAAATTTTAAATATAGTGTGGATTTTTCAGATGAGGTTTCCAAGTTGGAACTTTCTAAAAAATTTCCAAACGGATACTTTTTAGACGGGTATGTGATTTTCAAACCTAAGGATAAAAATTTTTCTGAGATTTCTTTACCGTTTTTAGCTTTTAAAGGTGACTGGGAAACTAATCCTCCGATTATAGAAAAATTTATAAATGATATGGATTTGGCAAATGGAGAAAAACCGTTCTGGTTGAAAAATTCATCTGATAAAGATATTATAAAATCAATGGTGAATATAGCGGATAAATCAAAATTGCATTTTACTCATTTCTATTCTGAAAAAAGTGATGAGTTTGGAAAATCAGAACCTGTTGTATTAGGATATGATTTTGAAGCGACATCTCAAAATCGTTGGGATGCGGAATATATTGCAAAGAAAATTCCTAATTTTATAAGTCCTAACGGAGATAATAATTTAGATTATTTAGCGTTGAGAGCTGTGTTTTTAAGACCTTATACAGACTTAAACATAAGTGTTAAAGACGGAGCGGGGAAAATTGTGTTTGAAAATAATTCATCTGTCAGAGAAGGTAGCAGAACTTACAGTGTGCCGGGAAAAATAGATGTTAAGTCCCAATCTGTTGAAAGTTGGGGGTGGAACGGAAAAGATAAAAACGGTATTACAGTTCAAGACGGAAAATACACTGTTTCTGTTTCGACTAAAATACAAGACAAATCTGATGCAAAAGCACAGGTTATCAGTAAAGAAGTTGTTGTTGATACGGTTTCTCCGAAATTGACGGAAATTGTAGATAAGGAAAAAGAAAAGTACAGAACTTACCGCTTGTCATTGAAAGCAACAGATGATAATTCTAAAATAAAATCAGTTTATATGACTTATAGTTATAAAAATTATAATTCCATTAATAGTGATGAAATAAGGACAGGAGTTGTGTCTTTGGATTATAATTCTGCGACAGGTGTTTATGAAATACCGCAAAGCGGTAAATATTTCGATTATGAACCTATAGAAAACTCTGAAAAAATTGTAATTGAAGATTTTGCGGGAAACAGAGGAATATACAACTTTAATGATGAAAATCTGAACAATAAAGTAAATGTAATCAGAGAAAATAAAGAAGATTTACAAGATATTCCTAATAATAATTTAAAACTTGTAAATTTGGAAAACCATAGAGAGTATTTTGATTTTGATTCGTTACCTAATGGAAATTATGAAGTAAAATTTGTAAATAATCCAAATGGATATGAATATAAATTTTATGTTGATGATAAGCAAACAAATAAGATTAGTTTGAACGCTGAAAAACAAACTGCTAAATTAAGAATTGAATTTAAAAAGAAAAATATTGAAAATACAGGTGTTGTACAAGTTTCCGTATCCAATGCGAATTTATATACGGGAAGCTATAAATTATTTGCAACTAAGGTCGGAACAGAAGAAAAAATATATTTTGACAGAGTATTATCAGATGTAGAAAGTGCTTACGAACTTAATTTACCTGAAGGAAAATACAAACTCGATATTGAAGGTACGGTTGATACTATGAGCTTTGACGGACTCGGATTTGTTGAAGTAAAAAGCGGACAGAAAATAAAGAAAACATTGACTTTTTATACAATGACCAAAGAAAATGAAGTACAAATTATATTAGATTCAGGTCAAAAAATAGATACTGTAAAAGAACTTTTCGGAGATGATTTAAGACAAAATGTATCAGGATACGAATTGTTAAATCCTTATAAATATTTCATCATTGAAAACTTAAAAACAGGTGAAATATTCAATGACTCATACCCTGTTAAGCAAAAGTTTAAAAATAAAGTAGTTGAGGTAGGTAAGGTTAATTTAATCGAAGGACAAGATGGTTCCTTTACTGCAAAGATTGTTATTCCTATGGGAAATTTTAAAATTTCATTTAGAGGATATGATGCAAGTAAGTATGATGTGTTTGAAGATTATATGGGAAATAGTTTAAATTCTGTTACTGTTTCTGAAAAATCAAAAGAAAGAGGTAAAATTTCCGTTAATACGATTATAAACGGAGATTTTAATAACAAGCCTGATGTTAAATATTATTTGATTGACAGTGCAGGACATAGACTTGAAGATTTGGAAAAAGTTCCGTTTGGTAAATATAAATTGTACGGACAGGTAAATGATAATAATTGGGAAACGGAAAGAGAATATTATGAGGTTTCTGTTGCAACAGATGAGCCAAAAACCGAAAAAAATGTAAACATTGATGTAAGATGGTTTAACAAAGGAGCGGATTTTAAAACTCAACCGACTTTAAACTTAAAATTGTCGGGAAATAACGGTAGAATTTTTGACGGATTGGACGTTGTTTTTAAAAATCTTGAAACAAAAAAAGAAATTACAAGAAAGCTGGATAAGTTAGCCTTTAAAGATGTATTTTCAATACCTTACGGTAAATATCAAGTCGAGATTAAAGATCTTAACAAAGATTATAAGTATAATATCACGGGAAATTCTTCAGTGACAGATAATTCAAGTTTTGAAATTAAAAATTTAGAGGAAGAATTGACTTTGGAATTTATAAGAACTGTTAAAGACAATTCAGTTGTTTTCGATAATTCTTTAGTTATAAATCAAAAAGTCAAAGAAGAAGTTGTTGATGATATAATCTCATACAGTTTGGAAAATGAAAAAAATAAATATGAAAGTAAAAATTTGAAGATTCAAAATGTAGAAGCCGGAGAATATACTTTAAGAATAAAGAAAAATACAACTAAATACGTTGCTTTGTTTGATACAATTAAAGTAAAAATCAAAGCGGGAGAAAATTTTACGGAAGTTCCTCTTGCGAAAATTGCTGAAAATATAGTTTTTAACAACATAGGAAAGGTTGAAAAGTATGGAGATATTGTTGCAAAATATGAAGCAGTTTACGTAAAAGATGATACTAACTTGGTATTTAAAGAAGGAGAATTTCCTGCAGGAGTTGAATTAACTGTAAATTTAAAAGAAGTTAATTCTCCATATAAACTAAAGCATAATGAAAGCAGAAAAGTTATTTTAAAAGGACAAGATGAATTAAAATTTGAATTTGTTGTTGAGGGCGTTGAAGAAATTTTAAATTCGTTAAAGAATGATATAGCAAAGGCGGAAAAAATTGATTTATCTTTATATACAAAAGATTCTGCGGATAATTTGAAAAAAGTTATTTCAGACAGTAAAGAATTATTAAAAATTTCTGATTTAGATAAAGAACAAATTGAAAAAGCAATAAAAAATCTTGAAGATGCAGTAAGGAATTTGTCCAAGTTATCGGAAACACAAGATGATAATATCGTGACAATCACAGATTCTGACAATCTTGTATCAGTTACCGGAAAAGATTTGTCAAAGTTTGAATTGAAAGTAAATGTGGTTGAAAATGCAAATGTAACTTCACTTTTAGGAAAAAAATTTACTTTGTTTGATATTTTGTTTAAAGACATAAATACAGGGAAATATGTTGAAATTTCAAACGGAGATTACAAAGTTGTGTTGAAAAAGCAACATAAAAAAGAAGTTGTAAATGTATATTATGTTGCTGAAGACGGCAATTTGACTTCAATTGACTTTACACAAGATGAAAACTTTGTAACATTTAGAACATCACACTTTTCAAAATATGCAATTGTCTACAAAACGGATGAAAAAATTAAAGGCGAATTTCGGACAGACGATTCAGGTATAAAGACAGAAAGCAAATCAAACAGTAAGCTTGTACAAACAAAAATAGGAGTGAGTTCGATTTTTACAACCGCTTTATTTGGAGGAATGGCTTTAGTGATAAATAAAAAAAGAAAGTAAATTTAAAAAACTCATAGATACAAATCTATGAGTTTTTTGTTATTTTTTTCTTGCTATTAAAAATTTTATGTTTATTCCTAAACTTTTAAATTTATTTTCGTATTCTGTTTCTATATTTTGAGGATACTCGAAATTTTCAAGGTCATAAGTTTTTAAAATAATGTCAAATCCGTTTTCTTTAAAATAATCTAAACTTGCTTCAAAAAGTTCATCATCATCGGTTTTAAAGTGAATTTCTCCGTTTTCAATCAGTAATTTTGAGTATTTTTTTAAAAAATTAGGATGAGTTAATCTTCTTTTGTGATGTCTTTTTTTAGGCCATGGGTTACAAAAGTTAATGAAAATTTTTGAAATAGAATTTTCATCGAATATTTCGTTAATTTTTTCGATATTTGTAGGAATGGCACGAACATTAAAAAGCTCTAAATCTCGGATTTTTCTTGTTGCATAGACTATTGCATTTGTGTCTAAGTCCAATATACAGTAATTTATATTTTTATTTTTTTGAGCAATTTCACTTATGAATTTCCCTTTTCCACAACCCAATTCCAAATTTAACGGATTTTCGTTTTTAAATTCTTCATTCCATTTTTTATTGAGCTTTTCCGTATCAAATATTACAAGAGGATTTTCTTTCATCTCCGGAACTGCCCACCATTTTTTTCTAAGTCGCATAATTTTTCCTTTCAGTTTGTTTTAAATACTTTAAGTATTATAATATTTGAAGAAGAAAAAATCAAGATTATTTAAGAATTGAAGTTTTATATGTTTTTTGATATAATGTTCACATTGATTAAAAAGGAGTATTATATGAACATATGTGAACTTAATATTATCAAGGAGCTTTTTGAAAATTCATATACAAATCAAAGAATTTTATCGAAAAACACCAAATATTCTTTGGGAGTTGTAAATAAATCTTTAAAAAATTTATTTGAATATGAATTTATATCAAAAAATAATTCTTTGACTTTAAAAGCAAAGTCCGAAATAGAAAAAAATCGTCCTAAAAATGCGATTATTTTAGCCGCAGGATTAGGATTTAGAATGGTTCCGATAAATTTTGAAACTCCAAAGGCGATGATTGAAGTTAAGGGAGAGATTTTAATTGAGAGGATAATAAGGCAGTTAAGAGAAGTTGGTGTTGAAAAAATTTATGTTTTAACGGGATATATGAAAGAAAAATTTGAATATTTAATTGACAAATTTAATGTAGAGCTTGTATATAATCGAGAGTATTTTGAAAAGAACAATATTTTCTCTTTAAAGTTGGTAGCGGATAAATTGGATAATTCGTATATTGTCCCATCTGATATATGGTGTAAAGATAATCCTTTTAGCAAAGTTGAAATGTATTCTTGGTATATGGTAAGCGATAATTTGTCCAAAAAAAGTGAAGTAAGAGTAAACAGAAAAAACGAACTTGTTAGAGTCGGTTTTGATGATGCGGGAAATGATATGTTGGGAATTTCTTATTTGCTCAGTAAAGATTGCGATTATGTAAGAGAAAAAATAAAAAATTTATGTAAATATGAAAAAAATAATTCACTTTTTTGGGAGAAAAGTCTTTTTAGTAACAAAAAGATGATTGTGCATTCAAAGTTAGTGAACTCTAAAGATGCAGTTGAAATAAATACCTATGAACAGCTAAGAGAACTTGATAATAATTCCAATAATTTGGATACAAATCAGATAAAAATAATATCAAATACATTAAGTATTGATTCTTCAAAGATAAAAAACATTTCGGTTTTAAAAAAGGGAATGACAAATCGTTCATTTTTGTTTGAGGTGGACCGTCAAAAATATATTATGCGAGTACCCGGTAACGGAACGAAAGAGCTGATAAACAGAAAAGAAGAACTTGATGTTTACAGTAAAATTAAGGAAAAGGGCATAAGTGATGATATTATTTATATTAATGCCGAAAACGGATATAAGATTACAAAATATATTGACAATGCAAGATGTTGTGATAAGGATAACAAAGACGACTTAAAACGTTGTATGAAATTTTTGAAAATTTTTCACGATATGAATTTGAAAGTGGAACACACTTTTGATATATTTAAAAGCATAGATTTTTATGAAACTTTGCGAAACGGACAAAAGTCGGTCTATAAAGATTATGATTCGACAAAAGAAAAAGTAAAACTTCTTAAAAACTATATCGAAAATTCAGAAAAAAGATTTTGTCTTTGTCATATAGATGCTAATTGTGATAATTTTTTATTTGATAAAAATGACAAAATTTATTTGATTGATTGGGAATATTCGGCAATGCAAGACCCTCATCTTGATATTGCGATGTTTTGTATATACAGTCTTTACGACAAAAAACAGATTGATGATTTGATAGATATATATTTTGAAAATAACTGTAAAACAGAGGACAGGATAAAGATTTATGCTTATATTTCGGCTTGCGGATTGCTTTGGAGTAATTGGTGCGAATATAAATTTCAACTTGGGATTGAATTTGGAGAGTACTCTGTAAAACAATACCACTACGCAAAGGAGTATTTTAATATAGTAAATTCTTACGGTGTACTTTAAAAATTTTTAGTTGGACGGTTTGTTATAATTTTCTTCACTTTAAGTTTAAAATGTGATATCTTATTTATGATCTGATATTGCATTTTTTTAATTTATGTTATAGAATAAGTTAATATATTTTTTGGAGGACTGATGGAAAATTTAAGTACAGTTATTGAAAGACTTAATTCCTTGAGGTCGAATTTGTTAGAGATTGGTGATTCACTTTGACATTTGCGAACTTGAGAAAAATTATAAGGAATTAGAGAAAGATACCTTAAAAGAAAATTTTTGGAATGATACGAAATCAGCGAATGAAATTTTTGCAAAGATGAAAAATTTAAAACAAAAGTTGGATAAATTTAATAGTTTGGATAAAAAAATTATTGAAATCAAAGAATTTTTAGAGATTTTATCCGATGAAGAATTTATGGACTATGAAAGAGAATGTTTGAAAAACATTCATAATATAGAAAAAGAATATTTTTCTTTAAAACTTGATGCACTTATGATTGGAGAGTATGATTACAATAATGCCATACTCGAAATACACGCAGGTGCCGGAGGAACGGAAGCTCAAGATTGGACTGAAATGTTACAAAGATTGTATACTCGTTGGATTAACAATAAAGGGTTTAAATTTAGCATTTTGGATTATAATTCCGATACTGAAGGTGGGATAAAGTCCGTTACGTTAAAAGTCTTTGGAGAAAATGCTTACGGTTTTTTAAAAGGTGAAAAGGGTGTTCACAGACTTGTCAGAATTTCTCCTTTTGATTCGTCAAATAAAAGACATACAAGTTTTGCGAGTGTTGATGTTTTTCCGGAGATTGAAGAGATTACAGATGTTGAATTAAATTTGAAAGATTTACGTATTGATACATTCAGAGCGGGAGGCGCCGGCGGTCAACACGTAAATAAAACGGATTCTGCAGTTCGTATAACTCATATTCCAACAGGACTTACGGTTTCGTGTCAATCGGAAAGAAGTCAGATTATGAATAAGGATACTGCAATGAGGCAACTTGTTGCAAAACTTTTAATTATAAAGCAAGAAGAAAACAGAGAAAAGATAGATGATATTCAAGGAAAATATTCACAAATAGCTTGGGGTTCTCAAATTAGGTCTTATGTTTTTCAACCCTATACTTTGGTTAAGGATCATAGGACAGGTTATGAAACTTCAAATGTAGAATCGGTTATAAACGGTAATATTGATGAATTTATAACTCAATATTTGTGTGAGTCAGTGAAAAAGAAGTAGGTGATTTTATGAAAAGAGAAAAAGTTACAAGAATTGTTGCTTTTGTTTTGGCTATTCTTATGGTAATAGGTATTATACCGTCTGTAATAGGAATGTTTATGTAATGAAAGTTGTAAGGATAGAGTATGATAAAAAGAGGTCGGTTTTTGAAATAGAGGTAGAGGACGGAAAAAATTTTGTTTTAAATTATAATTCTTTTGAGAAGTATAAGATCTCTTTAGATTCTGAGCTTTCGGAAACCGAAATTTTACAAATAGAAACACAATCCGATATAGAAAGAGCGAAAGAAAAAGCTTTAAATTACATTGCAGGTAAATTAAAAACAAAAAATGAAGTCAAATCAAAACTTGTACAATGTGGATTTAACCAAGATATATCGGACGAAGTTGTTTTTATTTTAGAAAATGAAAACTTTTTAAATGACAGACTTTATGCACAGCTTTTTATAGATGACAAAATTAAAATTAACGGATACGGTAAAAATAAAATTAAGTCTTTATTGATTCAGCGAGGAGTTTCAAGTTTTGTTTTTCAGGATTTGTTGGATAATTTAGATTTTGATGATGAATTTGAAAATGCTTTGAAATTGGGTATAAAAAAGTTGAAACTTCTGAAAAATGAAGATAATTTATTTAAGAAAAAACAAAAATTGATAAATTATTTAGCGTACAGAGGTTTCGGTTTTGAAATTATAAACCGTGTTTTAGAGGAAATACTATGACTTTTGTATATATCTTAAAATGTGCTGACGACACACTTTATACAGGCTATACTACAGACTTGAAAAAAAGACTGAAAACTCATAACAGTAAACTCGGTGCAAAATATACAAGAGGAAGAACACCTGTTAAGTTAGTTTATTTTGAACTTTGCGAAACAAAGTCGGAAGCTTTAAAACGTGAAAAGAAAATAAAAAAATTAAAGAAAAGTGAAAAAGAAAATATGATACAAAATTTTGATACAAAAAATCTTTTTAAGTATGTGGAAGGTGATGTAAATGGTTATTAACGAAAATTTAATAGAAAAATATAACAATCTTAAAGAAAATTTGGCAGACCTTTTACTTTTAAGAGAAAATATCATCTCAATAAGAGATGATTTGTTGTTGGATGATCAGTATAAGGTTAAACTTTTGTATAAAAAAAATATCGAAAATTTGATAGTGATTCAAAAAAATTTAGAAAGAGATATTATAAATCTTTTAAGAGCGGGAGAGATTTTAAAACATCTTGAATTTTCAGGCAACTTTGTGAATTTGACACAAGTTTTTAATGCTTTAAGAGATGAAAAATTTGTAAGTGATGAATTTTCTGAAAGTAAGAATATCAATTTTGTTATGGACAAGTACTTTTCGGACTTAGATGATTATGAAGACTCCAAATCGGACAAAGTATTTAAAGAAATAGCAAAAGAAATATATACTCAAGTTAATTTTGACGAAAATTTTTCACAAAAAGATTTGTGGAAAGAAACTTTGAAGGCTAAGTCTGATAATAATCAAAAAAGTTTAAAAAATATATTAAATACGATAAATTCAAAAAATAAAAAAGAAAACTTTGACTTGGATTTTCTTTGTTCGGATATTGCTAAAATTGAAGAAAGTTTACGCCTTGTAAATAAGGAGATAACCGAAATAACTAAAGTTTGTAAAGAAAATTTTGATGATGACAAGTTAGAAGAAATAAGTTATATTTTAAAGAATATTGAAGAAAAACAAAAGGAACTGAAGCGTTCGATAAGTACTCTTTCTGTTATGAAAAAAAGTATGATTGACGGATTTTTGGGAATGCTTCCCGCAAATAGAAATAATATATTAAATTAGGAGGATTTTATGGAGTTAAAATATGATATTGTTGAAGAATTGGGAGTTTTATCAGAAAATGAAAAAGGTTGGAGAAAAGAATTGAATTTAGTAAGTTGGAATGAAAGAGATGCAAAATACGATATCAGAGACTGGAACCCTACACATGAAAGAATGTCAAAGGGAATAACTCTTACAAATGATGAAGCTAAGGCTTTATATGAACTTTTGAAAGAAGAATTCGGAGAATAATGTGAAAAGATTTTTTGGAAAATTTATTTTAGGATTATCCAAATTTTTAGACAAATTTTTGGGACTTTTGATTAAAGGACTTTCGTATATCGTGGAGGTTTTGAGCAGTATTTCTGTTTTGCTTATATTGCTTGGAGTCGCTATGTTGTTTTTAGGTTCGTTTTTGATACCTATTATTTTAGTCGGTTTGATTTTGAGTCCGGTTTTTTGGATAATTGTAATTGTATTTTTTATAGTTCCGTTTTTGGGAAGAAAATTTATTTCTTGGCTTAAGTATATAAATTATATGGTTTGCGAGTATTTAAATGACTATGGAAATTATCTTCTCGGTAATATCGGAGAATATTCAAACTTTAAAGAATATTCAAATAAATATTACAGAAAACAACAAGAGCAGCGCCAACGTGAAAGAGAAGAAAGACAAAGAAGAGAAAGAGAAGAATGGGAACAAAGATTTTCAAGCTGGAATGAGTTTTTTACTTCCGGACAGTCGGGATTTTATCAAAATTATCAAAATCAAGGTTATTACCAAAATTATGGTCAAAATAATTTCGGAGGCTATTCCGACCCGTATACGGATTTTAAAAATAAATTTGAAAGTTGTTGCAAAGAGTTGGAATTTGAAAGTTATGATATAGATTTCTATCAAGTAAAACTACAATACAGAAAACTTGCTAAAAAATATCATCCGGATTTAAACAGAGATACTGATACGACGGAAAAATTTCAAAAAATAAATTCCGCATTTGAATTTTTAACCGAAGAAAATATAAGAAGATACAAAGAAATAAGTAAAAGATAATAAACCTATCATAAATTCATTGATAGGTTTGTTTTTTTGAAAATGTATTTTATTTATGGTTGATAAAGTTTATAAAAAGTGATAAAATTAACATGTATAAATTTAATTAATTTTGATGGAGGGTGTAATGGAAAAGTATAATTGGTCGTTGGAAAAAATTTACAAAAATGTAGATGAAGCAAGAATTGATATAAAAAATTGCGATTTGGTTCTTGAAAAATTAAATTCTGTGGATAAGAAAACGGAAAATTTAAAAGAATTGGTTGAAATTATGGTTGAAGCTTCAAGACTTCTTGAAAAATTGTTTTGTTATTCATATATGAAAAGAGATGAGGACAGTAGAATTTCCGAATCACAAAAATTAGCTTTGGAAGTAAATTCCTTAGAATCAAGATTTTCTTCAGCTTGTTCGTTTTTTGAACCTTTTCTTATGGAATTATCCGAAAAAGAGTTGGAAGAATTTTATGCTAAAGATGATAATGAAAAATACAGAACTCATTTTGAAGGAGTCTTAAGATTTAAAGAGCATACTTTGAGTGAAAAAGAGGAAGCTTTGTTGGCTAATTTAGGAGAAATGAGTAACACAGGTCAAAACTCTTTTTATATGCTTAGCTATGCGGATATGGATTACGGTGTAGTTGAAAGTAAAAATAACGAAAAAATTACTCCTGCAAATTTGATAAACTTTTTGTTGGATGAAAATGAAGAAGTGAGAAAAGAAGCTTTTGAAAAGTTTAACAGAACGGTTTCAAATTTTAAAAATACTTACGGAACAACTTTGTACAGTGCGGTTAAAAATTTAACTTTGTATGCAAAAGTTAAAAACTATCCGTCTGCGAGATATATGGAACTTTTTAAAGACTGTGTTCCCGAAACGGTATATGATTCTTTGATTGAAAGTATTGAAGAATATTTGCCTTCTCTTCATAAATATTACGGACTTAGAAAAAAGGCTTTGAAAAAAGATAAACAATATATGTGGGATATGTATATTAATTTAGATAAGAATTTTAATCAAAAATATCCGTATGAAAAAGCACAGGAATTGATTTTAGAGGCGTTAAAACCTTTAGGGGACGATTATGTTGAAGTTGTAAAAAGAGGCTTTGATGATCGTTGGGTAGACGTTTATCCACGTGACGGTAAAGCCGGCGGGGCTTATTCTTGGGGAAGTTTTGATACAGATCCTTATATTTTGATGAATTATACTGATGATTTGAATAGTATGTTTACTCTTGCGCATGAGCTTGGACATTCAATGCACAGTTATTACTCAAGAACAAATAACGATTATATTTACTCTTCTTATAAGATTTTTGTTGCCGAAGTTGCGTCAACTTTTAACGAGTTATTGTTATTGGATTATCTTATAAAAAATGCAAAATCAAAAGAAGAAAGACTATATATATTGAATTATTATATAAATATGTTTGTTTCAACAGTGTTTAGACAAACTATGTTTGCGGAAATTGAAAAAAATGCTCATAAAGAAGTTGAAGACGGAAATGCTTTAACTGCGGAAGATTTTACAAGAATCACTAAAGCATTAAACGACAAATACTACGGAGAAAATGTAGAACCGCATGAACTTGCTGATTATTTATGGGCAAGAATTCCTCATTTCTATAATAATTTCTATGTTTATAAATATGCTACAAGTTTTTGTGCCGCAAGTTACTTGTCAAGTATGGTATTAAGCGGTGACAAAGAATCATTGAAAAAATACAGGGAATTCTTAAAGGACGGTTGTAGACACTATCCTATCGAACAACTTAGAAGTGCCGGTATAGATATGGAAGATAAAAATTCTGTAGGGAAAGCACTTGAAGTTTTCAAAGGTTTAGTGGATGAACTTGAAAAGGAATTAGAAGATTAAGGTTTAAAGGGGGATTTTTTTCAGTGTCTAAAAATAAATATAAAGGTAAAGGTAAAGTTGAAAAAAATCCGTCCGACTTAAACGAGAATGGATTTAACAAGTCAATTTTATCTGATTATTCATATTGGAGACAAGATTATTCTGAAGAAGATTTGATTGAAAAAGAACTTGAAAAAGAAAAAACAGATACAGATTCAAGTGCTGAAAATTTAGCGGAAATTAACGAAGTTGTAAATGATGTTCCTTTTGAAGAAAAAGAAAATATTGATTTTAAAGAACATCTTATAAATTCACAAATAAACGATAAAACATTTTTGGAAAATCAAAGTGAAGAAGAACTTGAATCGGTAGAAATTACTGATAATGATAAGTCCGAAGAAGAAAATTCAGAAGAAGAGATCTTAACGGAAACTCAACGACTCAAGTTAATTTACGGTAATGTTGTACCTCTTCACGAACGCAGAAGAAGAGGTTCTAAAGATAAGAAAAATTCAAAAAAACAAAAAAATGAAAAAAATAAAAGCTCTTCAAAAGACAGAGAGAGTAAGGAAGCTAAAAAATCACAATTGGATCAAATCAGTGAGATAAAAGAAGAAATTATAACTAAAAATAAGGAAAAAGATGTAAAAGAAAGCGTTGAAAATAAAAAGGAAAAAACAGAAACAAAACAAAACTCAACGCTTAATTCCCAAAATTATACTATGACTAAAATTCCTAAATTTTTGAAATGGTTGTTTGCTTTGTCATTGGTTATTGCAATTTCCATTGTCGGCTTTTTCGGTGTTAAAGCATATCATTCTTTGAGTATTAAATTTCCGAACATAATGTCTTCTTTTGAAAATAAGAGTGTCGGTTTTTATACTACGCATATAATATTTGATGGAAAGTATGTGAATTCCGAACAGGCTAAGTCTTTGATTGAGGCTTTTAATAAGGATGAATTTAAACTTGAAACTGTAAAGAAGTGGTTAAATGATGACTTTGAAAATTTAAAGAAAAATGAAAATTATATAAGTCAAAGGCCTATAAGACTGCAAAAACACGGGAAAGTTATGGGAATGTTTGACGATTATAAAATTTTTATGGATCCTTGTAAATTTAAAGTATCAGGAAGTGATAAAGTTACAACTACCGTCTTGATTGGAGATAAGGAAGAAAAAGCAACAGATAAAGAATATACTGTTTTTCCGGGAGAATATACTATTTTTTATGACGACAACGGTGTTAAACTTAAAAATATGATAACTGTTTTTCCGGATGAAAAAAATGAAGTTAAAACTTTTCAATACGGGGAAGATACAGAATATGAGTTGGCAAATGAAGTTGTAAAAGTGAATGAAGGAAATGACAGTTCTTTCAAAATCGTTACACGTGATGAGAACAGTATTTTGTTTGTAAATGACAAAAATACAACTCTCACAGTAAAAGAATTTAATAAATTAAGTTCTTCTTCTGTAAAGAAAGACGATGTTTTGAAAGTTGTTACAAAAATGCCTTGGGGTTATACAATTTCAAAAGGAGTTACTTATGACGGAGAAAAAAGTATAAACGTAAGTGCTTCTCTTTCAGATGAAAGACTCAGAAATGTAGCAATAGCCAAAACAACAAAACTTTTGAAGGATTTTATGTTGGCGAGAGGAAACAAAGATTTAAGTCTTCTTGACGGTATGACCGGAAGTGCATTGGAAATTTCAAAAGGATATGTTGAAACTTTTATAAATTCGGGAAGAGAATATGTCGGAGGATATCCTTCAATGGAATTTGATTTAAACTCTTTTGAAGTCAGCGAATATCAAGACACATATAAAATGTACATTGGGGGACATTTGCTTGTTCAAGAAACAAGTTATGGAGCAAATGATAATGTTCCGAAAATTACAGATGTTACTCCTTTGGACGAAAAAGTAGGTTTTCATTTTGTTTTTGATAAAGACAGAAAAGATTGGCTATGTAATATGTGGGGATTTACTACAAGAGAAATTACAAGGGATAATATAGAAAGTGTAGATTTATCAAGAGATATGATTTTAAAATAAAGCAAACTGAAAAACAGAGTTAAATAAACTCTGTTTTTGTTTTATGAGAAAAAAATTCCACAGAATCTGAAATTTGAAAAGTAACGGAACAATTTTAAAAAAAATCCTTTTATGATTTTAAAGTGTGTTATTGTATTTTAATTATCATTAAAAATCCATAAGTCAGATTGCTTATGGATTTTTACTTTTTATTTTTATTTGATTTTATTTCAACTATTGTTTCATACAATGCTATTAAAAAGTGTGCAAAAAAAGTTCCGGGTACATCTAAAACACCTTTATATCCGGTAAAAAAACCGATGATAGACCTTATAAATATTACAATATTACAACATATTATAAAATCCGGTTTAAACAAATGTTTAATAAATATTTCATACATTGGTAAACTCAATTATATTAAGCATCTAATAGCATAATATCCTAAACTGAATTTTCTTTTGTGGTTCATAAAAATACCTCCTAAAATTAGTATATTAATTAGCGAATTGATACTAATTAATTTTATTATAACATCAAAAAATGAAATTTCAAGACTGATATTTTTTATCAAAATATGATATAATTAAATAATTATGGTTGATTAGCTATTATTCAGATGGTTTCTAAATATAGGCTTATTCGAAATTTACGATAAATTCTTTTTCTTTGTTGAATAAAATATTTTAAAGTTTTATTTTTAATTTTTTGTAAAACTTTTTTGTTTGGGTATAAACTTATTCATATAAATGAAATTATAACGGAACTTCCGTTTTTGCAAATCAATTAAGGGAAGTATGTTGAAATTTAATTTTCATTTACATATTTATTGTAAAATAAATTATGGTATAATGTATGAGAGGTGATTAAATGAAATTTGTTTCGTGGAATGTTAATGGATTAAGGGCGTGTATAAAAAAAGGATTTTTGGATTATTTTAATGATGTTGATGTGGATTTTTTTTGTTTGCAAGAGATAAAGATGAGTGAGGGACAACTTGATTTGAAACTTGACGGTTATGAGTGTTTTTACAATTATGCACAACGAAAGGGATATAGCGGAACTGCAATTTTTACTAAATATTCTCCGCTTAGTGTGAAGTATGGAATGGGGATTGAAGAACATGACAATGAAGGAAGACTTATAACTTTAGAGTATGATGATTTTTTCTTGGTTACTTGTTATACTCCAAATTCAAAGCAAGAACTTTTAAGGCTTGATTACAGAATGGTTTGGGAAGATGCTTTTAGAAATTACTTATTGGAACTTAATAAGACTAAATCTGTAATAGTTTGCGGTGATTTGAATGTTGCACATAAAGAGATTGACCTTAAAAATCCTAAAACAAACAGAAAAAATGCAGGATTTACCGATCAGGAAAGAGAAAAAATGACTTTGCTTCTTGAGAGCGGGTTTACAGATACTTTTAGGTATTTTTATCCGGATAAAGAAAATGAATATAGTTGGTGGAGTTATTTCGGAAAGTCCAGAGAGAGAAATACCGGTTGGAGAATTGACTACTTTTTAACTTCTAATGATATGAATAAAAGACTTGTGGATGCTCAAATTCACCAAAAGATAATGGGAAGTGACCACTGTCCTGTGTATTTGGAAATAAAATAAAATTAAAGCAAGAATTTCAGTTTAGAGGTTCTTGTTTTTTTGTCTTTGAATAATAATTTGAAAAATTTTGAAAAATAGTATAAAATTAAGTCAAGTTAAAAATAAGGAGTGCTTTATGAAAGTTAAATTTTTAGGAGCATCGGGAACTGTAACAGGCTCATGTTATTTAATTGAAACGGTAAATGAAAAGTTTTTGATTGATTGCGGAATGTTTCAGGGTAGCAAAGATGAAGAAAATTTAAATTACGAACCTTTTGATTTTAATGTTTCCGAGTTGGATTTTTGTATTTTAACTCACGCACATATTGACCATTGCGGACGTATTCCAAAACTTGTAAAGGACGGATTTAACGGCAAGATTTATTGTACAAATGCTACAAAAGATTTGTGTGAAATTATGCTTTTAGACAGTGCTAAAATTCAGGAAAGTGACGTTGAGTGGGAAAATAAAAGAAGACAACGAAGCGGACTTACCGCAATTGAACCGTTGTATTCAACACAGATGGCAGAGCTTAGTATGACTAAGTTTGAAGGGGTTTTTTATCATAAGTTAAAAAAAATAAATGAAAATATTACAATTAGATTTTTAGATGCAGGACATATTTTGGGTTCGGCTATTGTTGAAGTTTGGATTAAAGAGAATGGAAAGTATGCGAAAGTAGTTTTCTCAGGTGATCTGGGGATGAAAAATAAGCCGATAATAAGAGATCCGGAATATGTTACAGATGCCGATTATGTTTTTATGGAAAGTACTTACGGGAATGTTGTACATGAAGAGTATGTTTCGAGTATAAAAGTTTTGGTAAATATAATTGAAAAAACCGTTGAAAGAGGAGGTACTGTTATTATACCGAGTTTTTCCATCGGAAGAACCCAAGAAATTATATATGAACTTAATGATTATTATGATAATAAACTTAAAACTAAGATAAAATTTCCAATATATATTGACAGTCCTTTGGCGGTTAAAGCTTCGGAAGTTTTTATGAATAATTCTGATGTTTTTGATGAATTTGCCATTGATTTGATAACAAAGGGTGATAATATTTTTGAATTTGAAAATTTGAAATATGTAAAAACTGTTGAGCAGTCACAAAGGCTTAACAAAGATAATACTCCTAAAGTTATTATATCCGCAAGTGGAATGTGTACAGGCGGCAGAGTAAGGCATCATTTAAAACACAATCTTTGGAATCCGAAAAATTCTGTGATTTTTGTCGGATATCAAGCTAAGGGAACTCTTGGAAATATGTTGCAAGAGGGAATTGATAAAGTAAAACTTGTCGGAGAAGATATAGCTGTAAATGCTGAAATATACTCATTAAGGGGATTTTCGGGACATGCTGATGAAATTATGCTTTTGGATTGGATAAGTAAGTTTAATTCTAATTTGAAGAAAGTGTTTTTAGTGCATGGAGAAGCTGATGCGAGAGATGCGCTTAAAACTGTTCTGATTGGAAAATTCGGATTAGACGTTTTCTTGCCTAATTTATATGATGAAGTTGAGCTTGTAGCTAAAAGAAATTCTATGGATGCACAAGAGATGTTAAATTTGGATAAATTAAATTCAGATGTTAAAAAATCTTTTGAGAATATTTTTAACAGAGAAAATTTCGATTTTGATGATGTAAAAAAACAGGAAATTTATAAAGATGTTTTAAAAATACAAAAAGAACTTTTAAATTTAGAACTTAAACTTGGAAAATAGAGTTTTAAACTTAAAATTAAAGTCTGATTGTATTGTGATTTAAATACGAAAAAATTTTTAAAGGAGAGATTTATGGATTATATTAAAATTTATGAAGAATGGTTAAATAACGATTTTTTTGATGAGGACACGAAAAACGATTTAATTTCTATCAAAGGTAATGACGAAGAAATAAAAGACAGATTTTATAAAGGCCTTGAGTTCGGAACGGCAGGACTTAGGGGTAAACTTGGAGCCGGTACAAACAGAATGAATAAGTATATGGTTTCTAAAGCAGCTCAAGCACTTGCGTATACTATAATAGATCATGGGAAAGACGCTGTAAACAGAGGTGTTGCGATAAGTTATGACGTTAGATATAAGTCAAAAGAATTTGCGGAGCTAACTTGTTCTATTATGGCAGCTAACGGAATAAAGTCTTATATTTATAAGGGAATAAGACCTACTCCGATGTGCTCGTATGCTATCAGAAAGTTAAATTGTATGGCTGGAGTTATGGTTACTGCAAGTCACAATCCTCAAGCATATAACGGTTATAAGGCTTATTGGAAAGAAGGTTCACAAATTTTAGACGATATTGCAGGACAAATTGCAAATCATATGGATAAAATCGAAAGGTTTGAAGATGTAAAGCAAATATCTTTTGAAGAAGCATTAAAAAGCGGATTAACAAAATATATTGATGAAAGTGTTGAAGAAGATTATTACAAAGAAGTTTTGAATCTAACTATAAACGACGAAGACTTAGACAAAAAAATAAATGTTGTTTACACTCCTTTAAACGGTGTCGGAAATATTCCTGTCAGAGAAATTTTGAAAAGACGTGGATTTGAAAATGTATTTGTAGTTACTGAACAGGAAATGCCTGATCCTGATTTTACTACTGTCGGTTATCCTAATCCGGAAGTTCCGAAAGCTTTCGCTTATTCAGAAAGACTCGGGAAAGAAAAAGATGCTGAAATTTTGATAGCAACGGACCCTGATTGTGACAGAGTTGCTCTTGAAGTCAGAGATAAAAACGGAGAGTATGTATTTTTAAACGGTAATAGAATCGGAGCATTATTGTCATATTACATCTTTTCTCAAAGGCATAAAAATGAAACATTACCTGAAAATCCCGTACTTGTAAAATCAATTGTTACAGGAGATTTATCAAAAACAATAGCAAAAAAATACGGTGTCGATACTGTTGAAACTTTAACGGGATTTAAAAATATTTGCGGAAAGACAAATGAATATGACATAACAAAAGAGAAAAACTACGTATTTGGATATGAAGAAAGTATCGGTTTTTGTTACGGAACGTTTGTAAGAGATAAAGACGCCGTCGGAGCGTCAATGATGGTTGTTGAAATGGCTGCTTTTTATAAAAAGCAAGGTAAATCTTTGTTAGATGTTTTAGAAGATATTTATAAAGAATTCGGATACTATAACGAAAGACAATTGTCACTTGAACTTGAAGGAATAGAAGGTCAAGAAAGAATAAAAAGAATGATGGAAGATTTCAGAGAAAATCCATTAAAAACAATAGGGGAACTTGAACTTGAAAAAATAATAGATTTTAAAGACGGCTATTTAGATTTTCCAAAACAAAATTGTTTAAAATATTATTTAAAAGACGGCTCTTGGTATGCCCTTAGACCTTCGGGTACAGAACCTAAAATTAAATTATATATCTATACAATCGGAAAATTAAAAGAGGAAAGTATAAAAAAATTGGACTTAATTGAAAATACCTGTAAAGATAAAATGAATTCAGTTAAGTAAATTTAATCCGAAACAAACTGAAACTATAAAAATATCATTGAAAAATAATTGATAAATGACGAAGTTTTAAGAGTTTCAATTGGCTATAAAAACAAAAGCAAATTACAAATAGATATTTAAAGAAAATTGATTAGTAAAAAACTTTTGAATCAGAAAATGTAATGTATCAAATTTTGAAACATTACATTTTTTTGTTCAATAAAAACACTTAAATTTTTTTTGTTCAATAAAAACACTTAAATTTTAAAATATTTTTAAACTTTAAGTTTTAAAATTTTGAATGAAAAAAATCACTTTAAATGTTGACTTTTCTGTAAATTGATGTTAGAATTATTAGGTACATTTAATAATGTATATTTATGTGCATTTTTAAGAAAATATTTTGAGGAGGTGAAGAAATGCCAACAATTAACCAGTTAATTAAACAAGGAAGACAAAAGGTTGTAACAAAATCAAAATCACCTGCATTAAGTTTGAATTTCAATACTCTTAAAAAGAGAAGTACTGCAAGTGAATCTCCACAAAAAAGAGGGGTTTGTACAGCTGTAAGAACTGTAACTCCTAAGAAACCTAACTCTGCGTTACGTAAAGTTGCAAGGGTTAGATTAACAAATGGAATGGAAGTTGCGGCTTATATTCCGGGAATAGGTCATAACCTACAAGAACACAGCGTTGTTCTTATCAGAGGGGGAAGAGTAAAGGACCTTCCGGGTGTTAGATACCACATTATCAGAGGTACATTGGATACTGCCGGAGTAGCTAACAGAAAGCAAGGAAGATCTAAATACGGAGCTAAAAGACCTAAATAATTAAACTGATGTGGCACAAATGTTTTATTAATTATTAATTAAAAAATTACTTTTAATACATACATTTATGCACTTTCAGCAAAAAGACAATCGCTGAGTACCAGTGATACTACTAATATGGTAAGGAGGGAAGAAAGGTGCCAAGAAAAGGACATGTTCCAAAAAGAGAGGTAATGCCTGATCCGATTTATGGAGATGTGGTAGTTACTAAACTTATAAACAACATTATGCTTGACGGTAAAAAAGGAACAGCTCAAGCAATAGTTTACGGTGCATTTGAAATTGTAAAAGAAAAAACCGGCGAAGAACCTACTGAAGTTTTCAGAAAAGCGTTAGAAAATATAATGCCTGTTTTAGAAATCAAAGCAAGACGTATAGGTGGTGCAACGTACCAAGTTCCAATCCAAGTTAGACCTGAAAGAAGACAAACTTTAGGTTTAAGATGGCTTGTTACTTATTCTCGTAACAGAGGAGAAAAGACTATGAAAGAAAGACTTGCTAAGGAAATTTTAGATGCTGTAAATAACACAGGATCAAGTGTTAAGAAAAGAGAAGATACTCATAAGATGGCTGAAGCTAATAAGGCTTTTGCACATTACGGATTCTAATAGGAATTTATTTTTAGAGGAAAGGGGAAATTATTGTGGCAAGACAATATTCACTTGAGAATACAAGAAATATTGGTATAATGGCGCATATTGATGCTGGTAAAACAACAGTAACAGAAAGAATGCTTTATTATACAGGAAAGATCCACAAAATTGGTGATACTCACGAAGGTGCTGCACAAATGGACTGGATGGAGCAAGAAAAAGAAAGAGGTATCACAATTTGTTCTGCTGCTACAACTTGTATTTGGAATGGAAACAGAATTAATATCATTGACACTCCGGGACACGTTGACTTTACAGTAGAAGTTGAAAGATCTTTAAGAGTTCTTGACGGCTCAGTTGCACTTTTTGATGCAAAGAGCGGTGTAGAACCACAATCAGAAACTGTTTGGAGACAAGCAGATAAATATGGCGTACCACGTATTTGCTTTATAAATAAAATGGATGCTACCGGTGCTAATTACTATGATTCTATCGAAACAATAAAAGATAAATTAAAAGCTAATCCGGTTGCTATTCAAATTCCTATAGGAGCAGAACAAGAGTTTGTAGGACTTATAGACCTTGTTACTATGAGAGCGCTTATTTATAAAGATGATTTAGGTAATGATATAGAAGAAACAGATGTTCCTGACGCTTATAAAGATAAGGCTGAAGAATATCGTCAAATGCTTTTAGAAGCATTAGCTGAAACTGATGAAGAAATAATGGAAAAATATTTAGAAGGAGATGCTATTTCACCTTCAGAGTTGAATGCTGCAATCAGACGTGCAACAATCAATCTTTCAATAAATCCTGTACTTTGCGGTTCAGCTTATAAAAACAAAGGGGTACAACCTTTGTTAGATGCGATTATAAACTTTATGCCATCACCTGTTGATGTTCCTGCTATTAAAGGAGTTAGTGCAGATGATGAAGATAAGGAAATGGAAAGACATGCTTCTGATGAAGAACCATTCTCCGCATTGGCGTTTAAAATCGTTGCAGACCCATTTGTTGGTAAACTTGCATATTTCAGAGTTTATTCAGGTACATTAGAATCAGGTTCTTATGTATATAACTCAACAAAGGGGAGAAAGGAAAGAATAGGTAGAATTCTTATGATGCACGCTAACAAGAGAGAAGAAGTTGATAGCGTGTCAGCAGGGGATATCGCAGCTGCTGTAGGTCTTAAAGATACTACAACAGGAGATACTCTTTGTGATATGAATAACCAAATAATATTGGAAAAAATGGAATTCCCTGAACCTGTTATTTCTGTTGCTATTGAACCAAAAACTAAAGCTTCTCAAGAAAAGATGAGCATCGCTTTATCAAAACTTGCTGAAGAAGATCCTACTTTTAGAACTTATACTGATGAAGAAACAGGTCAAACTATTATTTCAGGTATGGGTGAATTACACTTAGAAATCATTGTAGACAGACTTCTAAGAGAATTTAAAGTAGAAGCAAATATAGGTAATCCACAAGTTGCTTACAGAGAATCTATTTCTAAAGCAGCTGAAGCTGAAGGAAAGTATGTAAGACAATCAGGTGGTCGTGGACAATACGGACATTGTAAAATTAAAATTGAACCACAAGAACCGGGTGCAGGTTTTGAATTTGTAAACAATATTGTCGGAGGTGCTATTCCTAAGGAATATATAGGACCTGTTCAACAAGGTATTGAAGAAGCAACTCAAGCCGGTGTACTTGCGGGATATCCTGTTTTAGATGTTAAAGTAACTTTGTATGATGGTTCATATCACGAAGTTGACTCATCTGAAATGGCATTTAAAATTGCAGGTTCAATGGGATTTAGAGCTGCAGTGGCGAAAGCTGCTCCGGTTTTATTGGAACCTATGATGAAAGTTGAAATTACAACTCCTGATGAATACTTGGGAGACGTAATGGGAGATGTTTCATCAAGAAGAGGTAGAATACAAGGAATGAATCCTAAAAATGGAGTTCATATCTTAGATGCATTCATACCTTTGGCAGAAATGTTTGGATATGCGACTGACTTGAGAAGTAATACTCAAGGACGTGCGACATACTCAATGCAATTCGATCATTATGAAAAAGTGCCTCAAGCTATTTCTGATAAAGTAGTAGGCGAGAGAGCAAAAAAATAGATTAGGAGGATTTTTTAAATGGCTAAGCAAAAATTTGAAAGAACTAAACCACACGTTAATATCGGAACTATTGGTCACGTTGACCATGGTAAAACAACTTTAACTGCAGCTATCACTTTAGTATTAAATAAAAGATTTGGTACTGGTGAATTCGTTGATTATGCAAATATCGACAAGGCTCCGGAAGAAAGAGAAAGAGGAATTACAATCTCAACAGCTCACGTTGAGTATGAAACTTCTAACAGACACTACGCACACGTTGACTGTCCTGGACACGCTGACTATGTAAAGAACATGATTACAGGTGCTGCACAAATGGACGGTGCTATCTTAGTATGTTCAGCTGCTGACGGTCCAATGCCACAAACAAGAGAACATATCTTGTTAGCAAGACAAGTAGGGGTTCCTAAAATTGCTGTATTCTTAAACAAAGAAGACCAAGTTGATGACCCTGAATTAATCGAACTTGTTGAAATGGAAATCAGAGAATTATTAAGTGAATATGAATATGACGGAGATAACACTCCAATCGTAGTTGGTTCTGCTTTAAAAGCTCTTGAAGATCCAGACGGAGAATGGGGAGATAAAATTGTTAAATTAATGGAAGAAGTAGACGCTTATATTCCTGAACCTGTTAGAGATGTTGATAATCCATTCTTAATGCCAGTAGAAGACGTATTCTCAATTACAGGTAGAGGAACTGTTGCTACAGGTCGAGTAGAAAAAGGTAAAGTAAAAGTACAAGATAACGTTGAACTTGTTGGTTTAACTGAAGAAAGAAGAACAGTAGTAGTAACAGGTGTTGAAATGTTCAAGAAGATGTTAGACGAAGCTGCTGCCGGAGATAATATCGGAGTTCTTTTAAGAGGGGTTCAAAGAAATGAAATCGAAAGAGGACAAGTTCTTGCTAAACCTGGAACAATTAACCCACATACTAAATTTGAATCAGAAGTTTACGTATTAACTAAAGAAGAAGGTGGAAGACATACTCCATTCTTCTCAGGATATAGACCACAATTCTACTTCAGAACAACTGACGTAACTGGTAATATCCAATTAGAAGAAGGCGTAGAAATGGTTATGCCTGGAGATAATGCTAAATTTATAATCGAATTAATCACTCCAATCGCTATTGATGAAGGTTTAAGATTTGCCATCAGAGAAGGCGGAAGAACAGTAGGTTCAGGAGTTGTTACTAAGATTTTAGCATAGTAAAATTTTTTAAAATCAGACTTGAGAGATTTCTCTTAAGTCTTTTTTTTTATTTTTATATTGAATTATTATTAATATATGTGATACAATAAGTTTGTGGTATTGTAGTGTGATTGAACTTAGTGAAGATAAAATAAATTCTGTTGATTTTTGTTATGATTTTTAAAAGATTGTAAATACATAGCTTATAAGAAATTATGCTATAATATATACAAAAACATTTTATAAAGGAGGATATTTATGAAACGAAGTGAAGTTGATAAGAGTCTTACTTGGGATATAAGTGATATTTTTAAAACTGAAGATGATTTTAAGAAAGCTCTTGTAGAAGTTGAAGAAAAGTCAAAAGAAATTGAAAAGGTTTATAAAGGAAAGCTTAATTGTTACTGTACTATAAATACTTGTTTAGAGGATTTAAACGAGATTTATGTGTTGGTTGATTTACTCGCAAATTATGCAAGTCTTGATTATGAAGTTGATCTTGGAAGTAAAGTTGCACTTGAAAGACTTGTTGCTTATGAAAATGTAGTTTTACCTGCATATTCCCGTTTGAGTTTTGTTGAAACTGAAATTTTGGAAAATGATACCGATATTATAGAAAAAGCTATGGAAGAAAATCATAAAAACAAAAGATTTTTAGAGATTTTGTTGAACAAGAAGGCACATACTTTATCAACTGAGGTTGAGTCTGTTCTTTCTTCACTTGGAGGAACTTTTGAGACTCCTTATAGAATTTATGCCCAATCAAAAATGCAGGATATATCTTTTAATGATGTAAAAATAGGAGAAAAGACTTATCCTATGAGTTACAATGTTTTTGAAGGAAGTTATGAAAATGACGGAAATACGGAATTTAGAAGAACTGCATTTAAGGAATTTTATAATTCCTTAGAAAAATACGAAAATACATTTGCAAGTGCATATTACAGTCACATACAACATGATAAGGTAATGTCAAGACTTAGAAAGTATGATAATGTTTTTGATTATTTACTTGACGGTCAAGAAGTTACTTTGGATATGTATAATAGACAATGTGATGTAATTATGGAAAAATTGGCACCTCACATAAGACGTTATGCAAAACTTTTAAAAAGGGTTAATGGTCTTGACAAGGTTACTTTTGCCGATATGAAAATGCCTTTAGATGCGGAATTTCAAAAAACCTACAGTGTTGAAGAATGTAAAAATATGGTTATAGACGGACTTTCAGTGCTTGGAGAAGATTATTCAAAATATTTGAAAAATACTTTTGAGAATAGATGTATTGACTATGTTGATAATGAAGGTAAAGCTTCCGGAGCATTTTGTTCAACTCCTTACGGTATTCATCCGTATATTTTGTTGACTTGGTCAGGAAATATGTCTGATATATTGACAGTTGCTCATGAGCTTGGTCATGGTGGTCATTTTTCACTTTGTAATAAACATCAAAGTATTTTGGTTAAGGACTGTTCAACATATTTTGTAGAAGCTCCTTCAACAACAAATGAGCTTATAATGGCACATTATTTACTTGAAAATGCAAAGTCTGACAGGGAAAAAAGATGGATAATATCTGAAATAATTTCTAAAACTTATTATCATAATTTTGTAACACATTTCTTAGAAGCTTATTATCAAAGAGAAGTTTATAAAATTATTGATAACGGTGGAGCAATTGATGCTAATACATTAAATACAATTTTTAGAGAAACTATGGAAAAATTCTTTGGAGAAGATGTGGAAATTGAAGAGGGTGTTGAAAGAACTTGGATGAGACAACCGCATTACTACATGGGACTTTATTCATATACTTACAGTGCAGGACTTACTATAGGAACTCAAATGTGTTTGAATATCCTAAAGGATAACTCAAAAGCAAATGACTGGATAGAAGTTTTGAAAGCCGGAGGAAGCAAAAATCCTGTTGATTTGGCGAAAATGGCAGGCGTTGATGTTACAACCGACATACCTCTTCTTAATACTATAGAATATATTGGCAAATTAATTGAAGAAATGGAAATTTTAACGGATAAATTGGATAAGTAATTCTATTAAAATTTTAAAAACGAAGATTAGGTTTACATATTAATTGTAGTTTAATCTTCGTTTTTTTGTTTTATATAATAAAAATCGTTTATAAATAATCGTTATTCATATGAAATAAATATAAGTAATTTGTAAAATTTATGTTATACTTAATTTGTAATTTATTTTAAGGAGGATTTTTATGAAAATTTTCAAAAAAATGTTTGTTATTTTGATATTATCTTTAGTGTTTGTAAGTTGTAAAAGTGAAAATGTTAAAGAAGTCAAAAAACAAGAAACACAATCAGTTATGGAGAAAAAAGAGCCTGAAAAAGAAACTTTTAAAGGAAAGTACATAGTCGGTGCTGATTATGTAAAGAATAATTTGAATAACGAAAAAGTACTTTTTGTTGATACAAGAGGAGAAAAAGCTGCTAAATCAACAGGGACATTGAATAATGCGATTGTTATGAGTTGGCAAGATATTGCAGATGTTGCAAATAAAAAACCGGGAGAAGACGGATGGGGACATATATTAAAACCGGAGGAATTAGAAAAAAAACTTTCTGAATTTGGACTTGCTAAAGAAAAAGAAATAATCCTAATTTCAACAGCTAATGCAGGCTGGGGAGAAGACGGAAGAATACTTTGGGAGTTAAAGGCAGCCGGATATACTAATTTAAAAATGGTTGATGGCGGATTTGAATCGCTAAAGAAAGCAGGAGTAAAGGTTGATAGTGATGTTTCTGCTGTTACTAAGGTAAATGTTAAAGTTGAAAAAATTGATTATAAAAATACAATAAATACAAAAGAGTTGACTAAAGATAAAGCACAATACAAAATAATAGATTCAAGAGAAAAGGACGAATATGAAGGAGCTACAAAATTTGGTGAAGCGAAGGGCGGTCATATTCCGGGTGCTGTAAATATACCTTACAGTTCGTTATATAATGAACAGGGTGTTTTAAAAAGTAATGCTGAAATCGAAAAGTTATTTAAAGAAAAAGGATTTGATAAGAACGACAAAATCGTAACTTATTGTACAGGAGGAATCCGTTCTGCTTTTATGCAATTAATATTGGAAATGTCAGGATATGAAAATGTAAAAAATTATGAAGGATCTTATTATAATTGGTCAGCAGTTAATGATGTAGAAAAGTAAGATAAACTTAAGTTTAAGAGCGTAAAATTACGCTCTTTTTGTATATTATCTTTTTTGTAGGGTATATTTTAACAAAGAAAGAGAGGATAATATGTATAAAAATTTTGAAGAATATATTTTTAAAATAGAAAATGAAAAAATAAAAGAAAAGTTAATAAAAATATTTGAGTGGATAGAAGAAAATTATCCTATGTTGGATACTCGTATTGCTTGGAACCAGCCTATGTTTACTCATCACGGAACTTTTATAATCGGATTTTCTTTTGCAACTTCACACATTTCGGTTGCACCGGAGTGGAATGTTATTGATATTTTTAGAGAAGAGATTGAAAACAGCGGTTATAAAACGGGGAAAAAAATTTTTAGAATTACTCTTAAAGATGAGTTGCCTTTCGGAATTTTAAAAGATATTTTAGATTTTACGATAGATGATAAGAAAGAGATTCTTACATTTTGGAAACCACAAGAAAAGAAAGAATGTTAATGAGAGTAACATTCTTTCTTTTTATATTTTTAAAATCGGTAAAATTTAAAAATAATTTCATAAAAAAATATACTTGTTGACAATGTATATTATATGATGTATAATATATTTGTATAATAAATATATTTAAGTTTTATATTTTGGTTACATATAAAATCAACAAAACGGAACGATTATTTTAAAATATTATTAAATTATGTACTGAAAGGAGAAAAGATGTTTTCTATTCAAGGACAGATCTTGGACTTTTGTGTTTTATCAATAGTCAATGAAAAAGATACTTATGGATATCAAATAACACAACGGCTTATGCTATCAATAGAAATTTCAGAATCGACACTTTATCCGGTGCTTAGAAGACTTTTGAAAAGTGGACTTTTGGAAAGTTATGATGTAGCTTTTGACGGTCGTAATAGGAGATATTACAGAATTACCGAATTGGGGAAAATAAATTTAAATTTTTATAAGGAAAAATGGAGAGCTTATGTAAATCAGGTTAATTTGATTGTTGGAGGTAGCGATGAGTAGACGAATTTTTATGAAAAAGTTAATGATGTATCTTAAAAACATCTCTGATGATGAAAGAGAGAGCATTAAAGATTTTTACGAAGAAATGTTGGATGATGCAAATATAGGGCTTGACGATGAGGTTCCTGAAAGTTTTGGAAATCCGAGAAAAATTGCAATGGAAATTTTGGCAGAGAATATTGAATTTGAAGAACAAAATGAAACCGGATATTCAAAATCAAAGCGAAATAAAAGCAGGGAATTTTTTAAAAAATTGTCTTTTGTCAGTTTGGGATTGTTGAGTTTACCCGTAGCATTACCGATAGTTGTTATTTTAGCAGTAATATTTGCATTAGCTCTTGCTGTGGGAGTTATTGTACTTGTGTTTTCGATTTTGAGTTTACCTATAACAATTTGGTTCGCACCGTTTTTTGTTTTTAAAGTTTTAGGATGGTGTATATTGTTTGTTATTTTGACATATATATTTGTAGAATGTATAAAATTATTGTCTAAATTTTTTGTTAAAAAAGTTTCTGAAAATCCTACAAAGTACAGTAAATATGTAAAAGAAAAGTATAATTCTTATGATTATGAAGATGAATTTTTTACAGAAAATATCTTTGAGAATGAAAGCAGAAGTTTTAAGGATATTACAGAGCTTAAATGTGAATTTAGCGCTTCAAATATTATCTTTGAAATTATAGAAGCAGATACTTTGAGTGTTGATGCAACCGACTTTAAAAATTCGAAATTAGTCTATGAAATTAGAGGAACAAGGCTTATTTTATTTAACAAAAATCTTAAATTTAAAATGAAAAAAAGATTTAATATGGATGATAAATTTGTTAAAAATTCAACCATTCATATATACATTCCCCGTGATATAAACTTATATTCTAAATTTAACGCCTCAAATGTGAAATTCAATTTTGTGGAATTAGACGAATTAACATTAGAATCTAACGCATCAAACATAAAATTTAAAACTGTTGAAGCTGAAACTGTGAACTGTGAACTTAACGCCTCAAATGTAAAAGGAAATGTTGATTTCGAGTTTATGAAAATTGAGTCCAATGCTTCAAATGTCAGGTTGGAGGTAGAAAAACAAAAAGAGGATATAATATACTCATATAGCGTGAATATGGGCAGAATAGAGATATTCGGTGAAAGCTTTACAGGAATTGGAAAATCAAAAACCGAAAACATTTCGAATTTAGAAATAAATTGTTCAGCAGGAAATGTAGTAATAGAATAATCTGTGAGATAAATAGATACAAAATAAAAATAAATTAAAATAGCGACTTTAAATAGTCGCTATTTTAATGGGAGGAAAAGTTTTGATGATAAATTTTTAAAAATTTACTGTTTTTTATGTGTTTAAAATTAATTTGTAAAATAAATTTATTGCTTATTTTTTTTATTTATATTAAAATATTATTATATTTAAATAACCGGAAAGGAAATTTTATGATTTATTTGGATAATGCGGCGACTACTAAAGTTCGTGATGAAGTTATAGATGTTATGGTAAAATATTTGAAAGAGTGCTATGGGAATCCGTCCTCTCTTTATGATTTCGGATATTCTGTTTCTAAGGATATAAATTCTTGTAGGGATGTTATTGCAAAGTATATAAATGCTAAGAGTGAGGAAATATTTTTTAATTCTTGTGCAACGGAGGGAAATAATACAGCAATTTTCGGGTCGGTTTCTACTGCAAAAGGTAAAAATATTGTTTCTACGGAGATTGAACATTCTTCGGTTTTCAACATTTTTAAATTTTTAAAAGAGAAAAAAGAGATAAGAACTTTAAGTTTGGATAAATTTGGTTATATTGATATTGAGAGTGTTAAAAGTCTTGTAGATGAAAATACGGAGATTGTTTCGATAGCCTATGTTCATAATGAGCTTGGAGTTATTCAAGATGTTGAAAGTATTGGAAAAGTGATTAAGGAAAAAAATAAAAAGTGCATTTTTCATGTTGATTCTGCACAAGCTTTTGGCAAGGTTAATATTGATGTAAAAAAATCAAAGATAGATATTTTGACATTGAGCGGACATAAAATTCATGCTCAAAAGGGAATTGGGGCAATGTATGTAAATAAAAATATAAGTTTAAAGCCTTTCGTTTTAGGAGGAGGTCAGGAAAAAGACTTTAGATCCGGAACTGAAAATGTTGCCGGAATAATGGGGTTAAAGGTTGCAACGGAGTTTATGTATGAGAATTTGAAAGAGAGAGAAAAGTATTTATATGGATTAAGAGAAATTTTAATTGACGGTATTTCAAAAATTGAAAATCATAAATTTTTAACTAATAAAAACGGTGTAGCTAATATTGTAACAGTTGCTTTTGAAAATATCAGAAGTGAAGTGTTGTTACATTTCTTGGAGAGTGAAAAAATTTATATTTCTACAGGCTCTGCTTGCAGTAAAGGTAAAAAGAGCAGAACTTTTGACGGGATAAGACTTGAAAACAAATTCAGTGACGGTGTTATTAGGATTTCTTTGAGTGAGTTTAATACAGAGCAAGAGATTAATACTTTTGTAGAAAAGTTAGAAAAGTATGTAAATGAAATCAGAAAGATTATGAAAAGGGGAAGGTAATGGAGTATTTAATCAGTGTAAGTTTCGGAGAACTTACTTTAAAAGGAGATAACAGAAAAGATTTTGAAAACAGAATTATAAGAAAGATAAAAAAGGCAATTTCAAATTTTGAAGTTACAGAATTTTATAAAGAACAGGGAAAAGTTTATATTGGAGCGGAAAAGTCTTTATTTCCCGAAATGATTGAACAGATAAAAAAAGTTTTTGGAATTTTTTATATCTGTGAAGTTTTACGTTGTGAAAAAAATACTGAAAGTATTAAAGAAGCTACAAGAACTTTAGTTGAAGATTTGAATTTAACACAGGAAAGTACGTTTAAAGTATTTGTAAACAGAGTTGATAAAAAATTTATTCCTAAATCTCCTGAGCTTTCAAAAATGTTAGGAGGGGTTGTGCTTAAAAATTTTGGTAATATTTTAAAAGTTGATGTACATAGTCCTAAAATGCCGATTTATGTTGATGTAAAAGAGAATGCATATATTTATGTAAAAAGATATAAAGGATTTGGAGGCTTGCCTATTGGCTCAAGCGGAAGAGGTCTTTTGCTTCTATCAGGAGGAATAGACAGTCCGGTTGCGGGTTTTGTTATGGGAAAAAGAGGTATGGAAATAGGTGCCGTTCATTTTCATTCATATCCTTTTACAAGTGAACAAGGAGAGGAAAAAGTAAAAAGTCTTGCAAAAATTCTCTCAACTTATGTCGGTAAATTTACTATGACAAGTATAAATCTACTTCCTATTCAAAAAGAAATAGCACAAAAATGTCCTGAAAAAGAAATTACTATATTAGGTAGAATTTTTATGATGAAGATTGCACAAAAACTTGCTGTTAAACAAAATTATAATGCTTTGATAACCGGTGAAAGTTTAGGTCAGGTCGCAAGTCAAACTATTCAAGGATTAACGGTTGTAGACAGTCTTGTTGATATTTCTATATTAAGACCGTTAATAGCGATGGATAAAACGGAAATTATTGATATTGCAAGAGTAATAGAAACTTACGAAACCAGTATATTGCCTTTTGAAGATTGTTGTACTGTATTTTTACCTAAGCATCCGGTTACAAAACCTAAACTTGAGGATATTAAAAAAAGTTTATCACTTTTAGATGTTGAAACTCTTATAGATGAGGCACTAAAAAACAAAAAGGTATATGATATAAATGAATAATAATACAAAGGGCTTTATTTATACTATTTTCGGTGCGATTTGTTGGGGATTTTCGGGATTTTGCAGTGATTATTTGTTTTCTGTAAAAAATTTATCTCCACTTTGGGTTGCACCCGTAAGGCTTTTAAGTGCCTCTTTGATTTTATTTATAATATCGTTAATCAGCATCGGAAAGCAAACTTTTGAACCTTTGAAAGATAAAAAGGACATTCTAAGACTTATAAATTTTGGAACGAGCGGACTTATAGGGGCACAGTTTACATATCTTATGGCAATAGCAAATTCCAATGCGGCTACAGCTACAGTTTTACAATATTTGGGGATTTCATTTTTAGTGATTTATGTTTGTATAAGAAATTTAAGATTTCCCTCAGGCGTTGAAATTGTATCTTTAATTTTTGCAATGATTGGAACTTTTTTAATTACGACGCATGGGGATATTCATTCGCTTAGTATAACAACTAAAGCGCTTTTTTGGGGATTGTTGGGTGGAGTAGGACTTGTGACTTACTCGCTGACACCTGTAAAACTTTTAAAAAAGTATAATTGTTTTTGTGTATTAAGTTATGCAATGTTTGTTGGCGGGGTTGTTTTAACTTTAATTTTAAAGCCGTGGAAATTTTACATTCAATTTGATATATACACATTTTTGGCAATGGTAGGGCTTGTAGTTTTTGGAACAGTGATAGCATTTTTTATGTATATGACCGGTGTTAATTTAATCGGACCTGTAAATGCGAGTTTACTTAATACATTTGAGCCTTTGTCAGCAATTTTATTTAGTGTAATGCTGTTAAATTTAAAATTGAAATTTGTAGATTTTTTAGGTTTTGCTTTGATAATTTCAACCGTATTTATATTAAAAATAAAAACGATAAATAAAAGATGATTCAAAAGTGAAGAAATATTTCTTCACTTTTAAAATACTCAAAAAAATTTTTTTAGATTGAAAATAGAGCTAAAATTAATTTTTTAAGACGTCTTTAATGAAAATTATGGTATAATAACTATAAGTTTATGCCTTGTGGTAAAGTTAAAGTTATTTCACCATAATTACCTTGATTAATTATCAAAAGGAAATTGTGGTATAATAAGAATAAGTTAAACTTTTTTGATTATTAAATTTTGGGTGGTGATAATATGGCTTTTGTAGAATTTAAAAATGTTTGTAAAAAATACAATGAAGGGAAATCTTCAGAAATTATTGCAAATAAAGATGTATCTTTTGAAATAGAACACGGAGAATTTTGTGTTATCGTAGGACCGTCAGGTGCCGGAAAGTCTACTATTTTAAATATTTTAGGCGGAATGGACAGTGCTACAAGCGGAGAAATTTTAATTGACGGTAATGACATTTGTAAATTTAATAAAAGAAGATTAAATGATTACAGAAGATTTGACATAGGCTTTGTATTTCAGTTTTATAATTTGATTCCGAATCTTACCGTTTTGGAAAATGTAGAATTATCTGCACAAATTGTTAAAGACAGTTTGGATCCGAGCGGAGTTTTAGAATCTGTTGAACTTTCTCACAGGCTAAATAATTTTCCGAGCCAACTTTCCGGAGGAGAACAACAACGTGTAGCAATAGCAAGAGCTTTATGTAAAAATCCTAAGCTTTTATTATGTGATGAACCGACGGGAGCGCTTGATTATCATACCGGAAAGAAAATTTTGGAGTTATTACACATAAGGTGTAAAAGTACAAATACAACGGTTATTTTGATTACTCACAATCAAGCTATTGCACCAATGGCGGACAGAGTTATAGAAATAAACGACAGTACCGTAAAGTCTGTTAAAATAAATGAAAATCCTAAGGATATTAGAGAAATCGAGTGGTAATATGAAAAAGAAAGCATTATTTAAAAATTTTTACAGAACTGTTTTTAGAACATTGCCTAAATTTTTTTCAATTCTTTTTTTAATTGCTTTAGGAGTAATGGTTTTTGTAGGACTTAAAATTACAAGTCCTATTATGAGAAGAAGTGTTGAAAAAAGGGTAAAAGACGGGAACCTATACGATTTTAAAATTTCTTCTACTTATGGACTTTTAAGAGATGATGAAGAAATTATATCTAATCTTTCAAATTTAAAAGAGGTTGAATTCGGATATTCGATAAATTTAAAGGATGAAACAAAAGGCAGCGATTTTCATATCGAGAGTATGCCTGAAAAGATAAGTTTGGTAAAAGTTACAGAAGGCTCAAGTATAAACTCTCAAGATGAAATTTTACTTGATGAAAGACTTAAAAGTATATACAGTGTTGGAGATATTATTTCTTTTTCGGATGTAAATAAACCTACTATTTTTGATGAAGAAGTAAAAAAGTTAAAATTTAATAAATTTAAAGTTGTCGGATTTGTGGAAAGTCCTGAAGTTATAACGACAACCGTCAGAAACACAACGGATAATGCGTATTTAGGAATTGTTTCCAAAGATGCCTTTGACTTTACTTATTTTTCTTATGCAAAAATTATATTTTCAGATATAAATGATTTGAAAATGGAAACCGGTAAATTTGACAGATTAAAATCTGAAAGAAAAACTCATTTACAAGAGCTTTTTGAGAACAGACCGATTGAAGTTCATAGCTTGATTTATTCACAGAAAAAGAAAATTTTAGATGAAAATAAAACAAAACTTCAGAAAAATAAATCAAATCTTGAAAATAGCGAAAATGAACTTGAACAAAATCAAAAGAGGTTGGAAAACGGAACAAATGACGTAAGAACCGCTTTTGCGAATCTCGATTACAATAAGAAAAACTTTGTAAATACGATTAATAAAAAAATTGAAAGTTTGAACTCTTCCAAAAATAAACTTTATTCTAAAAGAGAAGAACTGACAAAAAATCTTTCTGAACTTGTTACAAAAAATAAAGGTTTGGTTTTAAAGAAAGAAGAAATAAATTCCGAAAAAGTACAACTTAATAAGGCTATTTCGGATGTTAATGCGAAACTTGAAACACTTGAAAAAAATCGTGTATTGATAGCTGAAAAAGAGTATAATCAGAAAAAAGAAGCATTAAATTCTGAACTTAAAGAACTTAATTTAAAAGTTTCCGAAACAGAAACTTATTTAGATGAAGTTGAAAAGGGAATTCTACAAACTTCTGAAGGAATAAAGAAAATAGAGGACGGAAAAACTAAAATCGCATCCGAACTTGAAAAGATAGAAAACGGATATGCTGAAGTTGATAAGGCGTATAATGAGGGAATTGCCAAGTTTGATGCTTATTACGAAAAGTTGGTTGAAACAAAAGAAAAGATAGAGAGCGGTTCTTTAGACTTAGAGCGTGGGAAAGAAAAAATAGAAGATGCAAAGGAAAAAATAGAAGATGCAAACAAAAAAATTTCTGAAGGAGATGAGATACTTTCCAAACTTTTGGATCCTATTTATGAAATAGAGGACTCATTTTCACAAGTCGGAGTATCGAATGTATACTTTGCGGCAGACGGAATTTATGGAGTTTCCAATGTTTTTTCAATATTTTTCTATTTTATTGCACTTTTGGTTTGTCTTACAACTATGACAAGAACCGTTGATGAGGACAGAGTTCAGATTGGAACTTTAAAGGCACTTGGGTATAGTGATGTAGATATCGCTAAGCAATATTTTTACTACGGACTTTCAGCGAGTATATTAGGCGGAGTTATAGGGGCTATGCTGGGCTTTAAAGTTATTTCTCCTCTTGTTTACAACTCTTATCTAAAAGCCTTTATCTTTGAGAAAGTATTTGACAGCTATTACCCTATGATTGTAATTTTGGGAATTTTAATAGCTGTGGTTTGTACGGCGGTTGTATCGTATATCGCTTGCATAAATTCATTGAAAGAAAAAATATCTTCTCTTATGCGTCCTAAGGCTCCTAAGTCGGGAGGAAAAGTTCTTTTGGAAAGATTGCCTTTTTTGTGGAAAGAACTTTCTTTTTTACAAAAAGTTACTCTTAGAAATGTATTTAGATATAAATTAAGATTATCAATGACAATAATAGGTGTACTTGGTTGTATGGCACTTTTGGTTTTGGGATTTGGGATAAAGGACAGTTTAAACGGTCTTTCAGAGCTACAATATGAAAAATATACAAAATATCATTTATCCGTTTCGTATAATCCTATGGATTTAACGGAAAAACAAAATAAATTTGACGAAATGATAAGAAATAATAACGATATAAAAGACAGTATTGACTTATCAATTAAATCCGCACAGATTAATTCAAATGTAAAATTCAGTGAAAAAGTTGCGGTTTTGACTACAAATGACTTTGAAAAGTTTTCAGAATTTTTTGGACTTTATACGGGAACCGAGAAAATCAATTCTTTGGACGACGGCATTTATATAAACAGAAAAATATCCGAAAAGTTTAAGGTCTCAATCGGAGATGAACTTAATTTTATTACAAATAATAAAAATTATACGAGTAAAATCACCGGAATTTTTGAAAACCAAGTCGGAAATTATATAATTATGAATGATAAAATTCATGAGAGAATTTTTTTAAAAAAGGCAATCAATAATTCAAAACTACTTATCTTGAAAGATTCGAGTGACGTTGGTATAAAAAAAGTTGTAAATGAAATTGAAAAAGACCCTATTGTAGTAAATGTTATGAATATTAAAATGTTAAAAACCGTTTTGGATGATGTTTCATACAGTGTAAATTCCATAATTTTGGTCATTATAATTTGTTCGGGATTTTTGTCAATAGTTGTTTTGTATAGTCTTAGCAATATAAATATTTCCGAAAGAAAAAGAGAGATAGCTACTCTTAAAGTATTAGGGTTCTATCCTACTGAAATAGATAAGTATATTTACAAGGAAACTTTTATACTTACAATTATAGGAATATTTTTGGGAGTGTTTGTCGGAGATTTACTCCACAAAAATATTATGGAACAACTTGCTATGGATTCTGTTAGATTTTTTAATAAAATATATATTCTAAGCTATGTTTATTCAGCGTGTATAACATTATTCTTTACCTTTGTTGTTTATTTGATTGTTAAAATAGTTCTTTCAAAAATTAAAATGATAGAGTCATTAAAAGACGTTGAATAATAAGTTGGTATTTTAAGAAAATTTTGAAACTGAATATTTTAAAAGAGGACTATCTTATAGATAAAGATGGTTCTCTTTTTTTGGGTGTAATAAAGTTTTAAAACGAACAATTATTACAAAAACGTAAAAAATATTTGAAAAATTTTGAAATTATTAAAAATTTAATAAATGACAGACAACTATTTTTATAAAAATTTAAGATTTAAAAATTATGTTGTTGTAAATAAAATTTGAAAAAATTTAACAAAATTTACTTAAACAACATATTTTCTAAAACGGCTTAAAATCAATGTTTTTTATAGATTTTTTGGATTTGCTGTGATATAATCAAATTGTAAAGTGTTAATAGAGAGGGGGAATATAAATGAAAATTTTAAAAAAACTAACACTGTACTTTTGCACATTTATCATTGTACTGACTGCGACAAGAGGTAGTCTGTATGCAAATGAAAAGACTGCTGACTTTTCAATTCCAAACAGTAGAGAGTATGTACCGACTCAAGGAACACATCTTATGCTTAAACTTACAGGGATTGATGAGAATAAGAACACTGTATTATCAATGGGGTATATGGAATTTCCTATACAAGAAGGAGAGGTGCTTACAAAAAAACACTTACTTGAATTGGCACAAAGAGTTGCGGATAACACAGAGTACAGGAAATTTAAAGTAAAAGACTTTGAAGAAGGATCAAAAGTTGAGTTTAATTTTCCGGGTAATGAAACTGCTTTTCCTATAACAGATGAGGGATTTGAACTTCCTGATTATTCAAAAGTGGTTGAAAATCCTGAATTTATATTGGTAACAAATGTAATTTTGGAAAAAATCGAATTTAAGCCTTATGTATTACCGAATGTTGAAGAGATTATCGGAGGAAAACCAAACAGTAAGTTGTACGGAACAAATGAAGTAGATGTATATCATGATGTTATTTTTTTAAAGCGTGAAGGAAAAAGTATAATTCCTGCAAGTATTAAAACAGAAACTCAATTTCCTATGAACCATCGTAAAAATGACAAAATTTCAGAAAACGATTTATTTAATTATGCGTTAAAAGAATTTGAAAAAACAAAAGAGTATAAAGAAGGATACAAACTTATTAAACGTTTAAGCACAGTTGTGCTTGAAGATGAAGTTGAAAAAAGAGAAATATACAACTTCGATGAAAATAAACCTTTTGAATACATAATCAATCCGTTAAGAGAACCAAACTCACATCATCATGATGTAGTAACCGAACAATACTATATATCAAAAAACGGCGATGATTACGTAATAGATATGGAACGTATCGTAATTGAGTATGTCAATGAAAACGGATTGGTAATAGGCACAAAAAGATTTAAAGGATTTCCGTTTAAATCTTCAGATGAAGTCGCAAATTATCTTACAAGTATGCAAATAGATGAAATAACAAGCAAAGACGGTAAGGATTACAAATTTTCAGGAAAAGTTGACGAGATAGGAAAAAACAGGTATCAAGCTAAGTTTTACTGTTTAAATGGGACTGCTTTAGAGAAAAACGGGTTTGATATTTCAATATTAGGCGCATTAGATGTAAATGAAACTAAAACAATTTTTAAAGATGAAAAAACAGAAATTGAAATTGTTAATTCAAAGGATAAAGATATATCAGAAACAAAGAAAGACAATTTGAAAACGAAAGATGATAAAGTTCAATCCGAAACAGACAGAGAAATTAAAAAAATAAAAAAATTAAAAGCTGAAAGTCAAAAGGTTAAGCTGGCAAAAACAGGAGTTTCAAGTAATACACTTGTATTTGCAACAATACTTTTAATTTCGATTTGCGGACTGTTTATAAGAAAAAAAGTAAGAAAATAATTTGAAAAAGAGTTAAATCTTTATAATGAATTTTTTCAATACAAATTTTATAAGATATTGACATTTTAATTATAAAGTTGATAAGTTAAAAATACTATTCTCTGAGAGAGTAGTATTTTTTTTTGAAAAAATAGTTTGAAAATTTTTATGACTTTTGAAAAAATAAATTTCTTTACAAAAACGACTCAATGATATATAATTAAAGTGAATTTTTAGTATTATTTAGGGGGTTGTAATGGTTAGATTACGTTTTGCACCAAGTCCGACAGGATATTTACACATAGGAGGACTTAGGACTGCTTTGTATAATTATTTGTATGCTAAGCAACAAGGAGGAAAGTTTGTTCTTAGAATTGAAGATACTGACAGAACAAGATACGTTGAAGGAGCAATTGAAAACTTAATTCATGAATTAAAATGGGCAGGTCTTTCTATTGATGAAGGTGTTTGTTTAGACAATGAAAAAATTTCAGAAGTAGGAGAAAAAGGTCCATACATTCAATCTGAAAGAGTTAAAAAAGATATTTATAACAAATATGCCACTGAACTTATAGAAAAGGGATATGCGTATTACTGTTTTTGCAGTAAGGAAAGACTTGATGAAATAAAAAATCAACAAAAAGCCGATGGCAAAATTCCACGTTATGACGGTCTTTGCAAAGGCATAAGTCTTGAAGATGCGAAAAAGAGAATTGAAAACGGCGAAAGTTATGTAATAAGATTAAAATTACCTGAAAACAGAGATATTGTTTTTAATGATTTAATAAAGGGTAAAATTACTATAAATACAAATGATATGGACGATCAAGTTTTGATTAAAGCTGATGGTTTTCCTACATATCATTTCGCTGTTGTGGTTGATGACCACTTGATGAATATAACACATATTGTAAGAGGAGATGAATGGATTTCTTCAACTCCGAAGCATTTATTTTTATATGAGGCGTTTGGTTGGGAAAAACCTACATTTGTTCATCTTCCGACAGTTCTAAATAAAAGCGGTAAAAAATTATCTAAAAGAAATGATGATGCATCTGTTGAAGATTTCAGATTGAAAGGTTATTTGCCAAAAGCGCTTATAAATTATCTTGCACTTGTAGGGTGGAGTCCTGAAAGCAATGAAGAAATTTTATCGCTTGACGAAATGACGGCACAATTTTCTTTTGACAGAGTTTCAAAATCCGGCGGAGTTTTTGATGTTGATAAACTTGACTGGGTAAATGCTCAATATATAAGAAAAATGGAAGTTTCGGAGTTGGCAAAACTTGTTAAACCTTATTTACTTGAGGCAGGATTTATTGACGAAAATATTTGTCCTTACAGACTTGAACTTATTACAAAAACTTTTCAAGAGTCAATTTCAAGATTACCACAGATTGTGGAACAGTCAAGATTTTTGTTTGAAAATGTAGAAATTGAATCTGAAGCTGTTGAAATGAGAAATGTGGCGCATATTGACATTCTTAAAGAAACAATGATTCAAGAGCTTAATAAAATAGACAAAATAGATGAAGAAGTTGCAAAAGGGTTTATGAAGAAAATTCAAAAAGCCTCCGGTTTTAAAGGAAAAGACCTTTATATGCCTATTAGAGCATTGCTTACAGGACAGGTACACGGTCCGGAACTTTCAAATATTTTAGAAATTTTAGGTAAGGAAGAAATTTTAAATAGGCTTTCATAGAGGTGATTTATGAAAAATTTTAAAAATTTATTTTATAAAATATTTGTTTTTACTTTTATTTTTGTTTTTGCTTTTGGCTTTAAAATTTCCAAAAATTACGCCGATACTTTTCATTCACAAAATACTAAGGTGGTTGTAAAGGAAGACGGAAGTGCCGACTTTGAAACAATAATGGATTTTACTTCAACTAAGGGAACGGAGTATTACATTCCTATTTCAAATTTAGGAAAAAGTCAAATTTTAAATTACAGAGTTTCACAAATTTTGTCAGGTAAAGAAATTCCTTATGAACATGAGCAAGATTGGGATACAAACGCAAGCATTGATGAAAAACAAGGTAAATACGGAATAATAAAAACTTCAAGCGGCTATGAACTTTGCTTTGGAATCGGCGATTATTCGAGAAAGACATTTGTTTTGAGATACACAGTTTCGAATTTTGCTAAGATATTGAATGATTCTGATATGTTGTTTTGGAAATTTGTAAATAATAATTTATCTGCAGGACCTTTATCGGTTAAAATAAGTATTTCAAAAGAAAACGGTGATTTTAATGAAAATAACTCAAAGATTTGGGGGTTCGGTTCAAAAGGAACCGTTCATTTCGTAGACGGTAAAATAGAGTTTAATTCTTCTGAAAAAATTTCAAGTTCCAATTATGTAACCATACTTTCAAAAGTAGATAAAGGATATTTTAAAGACGGAGAAAAAATCTCAAAAGATTTTTCTTATTATAAAGATCAGGCTTTTAAAGGCTCGTCTTATAAAAAACCAAATAAAAAATATTACGAATTATATCAGTCTTTTATGAAATTTCTTCCGTTTATAGTTTTTGGTATTTTAGGAATAGCTTTGAAAAAATCAAATAAGTTTAAGGGCGGTCATCAAAGGGGAGAATTTAAAGGAGAATATTACCGAACAGTTCCCGAAAAAGAATGGTGGAATATGTCTTTAATTTTGGAAAGTGCAAAATTTGACGGATATAAAGCTGTTATAAGAGCATATTTTTTAAAGTGGATTCAAGATAAACTTTTGATTCCTATAACTGAGGAAGAAGGTTTTATTTTCAAAAAAGATGTAGTATCACTTAAAATAAATGATAAAATAGATTATGATTTTGTAGATTCAACAGAACAGACTTTGTTTGAAATGTTGCAAGTTGCTGCAAGAGATGATATGATTTTGCAAAAAAATGAATTTTCCAAGTATTTAAAAAAGGAAAGAAATCAAAGAGCATTTAAAAATTTGATAAATAAATTAAATTCCAAATCAAAAACTTATTTATCTGATAAAGGTTACCTTGAAAAAGGTAATAATGGAAAAATAACTCAAAAGTATAATGAAGAAGGTAAAAAATTTACCGAAAATTTGATAAAATATTATAATTATCTTAATGATTTTACTCTTTTAAGCGAAAGAGAATTAACAGAAATAAAAGTTTGGAAAGAACTTTTAATATACGCCACACTTTTTGATGTTGCGGAAAAAGTTGAAAGTCAACTTAAAAAATTGTCGCCTGAGTTTATCGAACAACAAGATATAGACGTTTACGATCTTCACAGAGCGATGATTTACTCACAAGTATTTTCATCAGGATTTATAGATGCTTATTCAAGAAGTGTAGAACAATCATCCGGCGGCGGTGGAGGTTTTACAAGCGTCGGTGGTGGCGGAGGCTCCTTTGGAGGTGGCTCCGGAGGAGGCTCAAGGTAGAGAAAGGAGAAAAAAATGATTGCTTTATTAGTAATTTTAGGTATTGTAGTTGTTATTGCATTGTGGGTGATGTCAAGCTACAACAAATTAGTAAGACTTAGAGAAATGGTTAAAAATGCAATGGGACAAATTGCGGCAAATGTTGAATCAAGATGGGATGCTTTAAAATCTTTGATTGATGCGACAAAAAAATATTCAGAACATGAGGCAAATACTTTAAAAGAAGTTATTTCTGCAAGAGGAGGAGTAAACAGTAACAGTACGGTAAAAGATATAGAAAATGACAATAATATGTTCCAACAAGCGTTGTCAAGATTGGCTGTTGTTGTGGAGGCTTATCCGGACTTAAAGGCAAATACTCTTTATCTAAATACAATGAATAAGATTGACTCATACGAACAAGATGTAAAGAACTCAAGAATGGTTTATAATGATACTGTTACAAGGTTTAACAGAACAATGCTTGTTTTTCCTGCTGTACTTATCGCAAGAATGTTAGGCTTTACGGAATACGAATACTTTAAAAACACAGAAACAAAACAAAATCCTCCAAGTTGGGATTAGGAAAAAGAGTGAATTAATTTTCACTCTTTTTTATTTTGAATTTAACGGAAAAAATTTTTTCTTTTTTTAGAAATATTGTTCTTAATTTATTTAATTTATTTTCTGTAAGTCCATTAAATGATAATGGAAAAAGTCAAGGGGTTATTAACAAATTGTGGATAAGTTGAATAACTTTGTGGATAAGTGTATATTTTAAGGATTTTTTTGTGGATAATTTTCTTAGTAAGTGTATAAATTTGTTTAAAATTTTTTAAAAAGTGTTATAAGTTCTTAAATTTACACATTATCATTTGGGATAACATAATATTTTGTTGTTGTGTTTTTTTTTATATTTTTTTGTCTGTTGTCAAATCTTTTTAATAAATAAATTTTCAAGAATATAAAAAATTAAAAATCAAAAAAGTTATTTACAAGATTGAATTTTAGTGATATAATATGAATAAATAATATATAAAAATTTTATATATTAAAATTTTATATATGGAGGGATGCTTATGTATTATCCGATTTCCGCTTTGTTAATAGAGTGTATAATTTTATCCGTTGTAGACGTTAAAGATTCTTACGGATATGAGATTAGTCAAAGTGTAAAAAAAGTTGCGATGATAAAAGAATCTACCTTATATCCTATTTTAAAAAAATTGGAACAAAATGAATTTTTAATTACTTATGACGAAGAGTATGCAGGAAGAAAGAGAAAGTATTATAAAATTACAGAAAGCGGAAAAACTCAACTCAAATTTTTAAAAAGTGAGTGGATTTCTTATAGAGATGAGATTGATAACATTGTTATAGGGAGGAATCGGTATGAATAAAGAATTATATTTAAAAGAGTTGTCAAAAAATTTGAGCAGTTTATCCAAAGCTGATTATGAAGATACTATGAATTATTTTCAGGAGTATTTTGATGAAGTAGGAGTTGACGGAGAAGCGGCTCTTATAGAGGAATTAGGCTCTCCAAAAAATGCAGCTGAAGAAATTTTATCGAAATTGTCAGCTGAGAACGTAAATGATGAAAGGAGAGAAAAAAAGAGTTTTTTTGATTTTAAAAATAAAAGTACCATCGAAATTGTTTTTATAATATTGGGATGTATTCTTTTGTTCCCTATAGTGTTTCCTTTGGGAATATCTTTGATGGCAGTTGTTTTTTCAATAATTTTGATATTATTTTTATTGTGTTTTAGCTTTGGAATTGTCGGAGTTGTAGGGCTTTTTGTGACATTTAAATTGATTTTACTTTCGGTTGTGTGGATATTTACTTCATCTTTTTTCGGAGGCTTGATTTTACTTGGATGTGGATTTGTAGTTATGGGACTGAGTATATTATTCTTTTTGGTTTGTGTTTACGGAGTTAAAAGTTCGATTTTAGTTGTGAGGAAAATAATAGAATTATTTAACCGAAAAAGGAGGGATTTTTAATGAAAAACAGTAGAAAACTTTTAAAAATTTCTTTTATTATCTTAGTTTTGGGTGTAATATTTATTTTTGTGGGATATAGTTTTGGCGGATTTGATTATGTCAAAAATAATGATATAAACATTTATCGCAGTAAAAGAACTAATCGTGAGAATAAACAGTATCAAAAGTATTTAGACGAATTTAGTGAAATAGATGTAAATTTTGAAAAAGTTGATTTTGAAATCGTTCATTCGGAAAATGAAAAACCCTATGTAATTTACAATGCATCAAATAATGATCACTTTGATATAAGTACACAGAACAATGTTTTAAAAATTGTTGAAAAATCAAATAAATTTAACACTATAGGGTATGAAGGTACTATCGGAGTTGATGTAAATTTTATAAAAGATTTAATTTTAAATAGAAGTCATTTTGAAATGTCAAATAATCATAAATTTACGCTTTGCATTCCGAAAAAAAGTTTTGACAGGATAAATATAAAAACAGATTTCGGTAATGTTAATATTGACAGCGTATCGTCAAAGGATTTGAAAGTCGATGTATCTTTCGGTAATTTGAACTTGAAAAATTCACAAATCTCAGACCTTGATGTTCATATTGCCAAAGGAGATATTAACATAAGTGAAATAAAAGTTGATACTGAGATAAAACTGGAAAATAATCTCGGAAATATTGCTTTAAATAATTGTTTTTCCGATATTTGCAACATAATGCAAAATAAAGGGAATACAAACTTTAAAAATATCATAGCTAAGGATATAAAAATTGAAAATAATATGGGGAATATAAACGGATCATTAATATACGATGATAATAACAGTTATGATGTTGATGCTGTTTCTGATATGGGATCTATTAATATTGACAGAAGTTTCATAAGGTTAAAAAACGCTAAAGAAAATGTTAATATTAAATTAAAAACCAACATGGGGTCGATTGTGCTTAACAGAGAAAAAAATTAAAAAAATATGAAAAATGAAACTTTACTTTTATTTTAAAGTTTAGTATAATTATGAAGATAAATTTTAGGAGGTGCATTATGTTAAAGTTTTTGAATGTTTTGAATATGAATTTTGTATTTGAATTTCCAAAATCTTTTGCACCTTACAATAAAGGCAAAGTTGTCTTTAAAAATATTGACATTAATTAATGGAATAACTTTTGTTATTTCATTTTTTTTATGTTTTTTGTATTTTTTAAAAATAGGAGGAATTATGGAAAAGAAAAAAATCATCGGAGTAAGGGATAAAGTTCCCACAGCATTACTGTTACCGCTTAGTTTGCAACATACTTTTGCAATGTTCGGGGCATCGGTCTTAGTACCGATATTGTTTAATGTTAATCCGGGTATTGTTCTTTTGATGAACGGTATAGGAACGCTATTATTTATTTTTATAACAAACGGAAAAGCTCCGGCATATTTAGGTTCAAGTTTTGCGTTTTTGGGAATAGGACAGATAATAATAAACACTATGGGTTACAGATATGCGCTTGGAGCATTTGTGACCACGGGATTTTTGGGTTGTGTTTTAGCTTATATAATCTACAAATTTAAAACTGACTGGATAAATATTGTTCTTCCGCCTGCTGCAATGGGAGCGGTTGTTTCTTTGATAGGTTTGGAACTTGCGGGAGTTACTGTTACTGGAGGGCGAATAGGTGCCAACATATTGACAGAAACTTCTACAAGTGCTGATGTTTGTGTGTTTTTAGTTACTATTATAACTGCGATAATAGGTTCGGTTGTGTTTAGAAAATTTTTAGCAACTATACCGATACTTATTGCGATAGCAGTCGGATACATAACGGCACTTTGCTTTGGAATGGTTGACTTTACTCCTGTTGTACAAAGTACGGTTTTTACACTTCCTAAGTTTCAATTACCGATATTTGATTTTAAAGCATCTTTGATAATGCTTCCTGCATTATTGGTTATAACTTCAGAACATATAAGTCATCAGGTTGTTACAAGCAATATAATAGGACAAAATTTACTACAAGATCCGGGTCTTCACAGAAGTATATTTGCAGATAATTTCTCAACAATGCTTTCAGGACTTGTCGGAGGAGTTCCGACTACGACTTATGGCGAAAATATCGGCGTTATGGCGGTTACAAAAGTTTATTCTGTTTATGTAATAGCAGGAGCTGCGATAATTTCAATCTGTATGGCTTTTATCGGACCGTTAAATATGTTGATACAAAGTATTCCCGGAAATGTGATAGGAGGGGTTACATTTTTACTTTACGGAATGATAGGAACTTCAGGAATAAGGTTACTTGTGGATGAAAAAGTAGACTATTCGAACAGCCAAAATTTAATTTTAACTTCGGCAGTGTTTGTAACGGGTCTTAGCGGAATAGGAATAAATTTCTTTGGAATACAATTAAAAGGAATGGTTCTTGCGAGTATGGTTGCTGTTGTATTAAGTTTAACTTTTTATATACTTAATAAGTATAATCTTACAAATAACAACTAAATAAATACAAAAAACGGAGCATAAATAAATGCTCCGTTTTAAATATCAAAAAAGGAGATAAAATCTCCTTTAGTTTGTATTAACAACCACAACCGCAACCGCAAGTACATGAGTGTTCGGATTTATAATCTCTGTATTGATATCTTGCTTCTACTATATTCCAGTTTACAACTTCCCACCAGTCTTTTAAGTAATCGGCTCTTTTGTTTTGATATTTTAGATAATAAGCATGTTCCCAAACATCATTACCTAAAAGGGCAATCTTTCCGAAAGAAACAGGGCTGTCTTGATTTGGAGTTGAAATTATTTCAATATTTCCTTCAAGATCGCAAACAAGCCATACCCAACCTGAACCGAATTGACCTGCGCCTTTTTTATTAAATTCTTCTTTGAATTTTTCAAAACTCTCATATTTTTCTTCTATTTTTTTGGCAATTTCTCCAACAGGAACTTTTGAACCTCCCGGAATCATACTTTCCCAAAATAAGTTATGATTATAAACACCACCAACATTATTTCTTATTCCGTTTTTCTTTTCTTCGGGTGCTCTATCTAAATGAGTTAAAATTTCTTCTAAAGTAGCTTCTTCAAAAATAGTGTCTTTGACTAAATTGTTTAAGTTATTTACATAAGTTTGATGATGTTTGCTATGATGAATTTCCATAGTTTCCTTGTCAATTGTAGGTTCCAATGCGTCATAAGCATAATTTAATTTTACTAATTCAAATGCCATTTTTTATTCCTCCGTTTAATTATTTTAATTTGTATTGCTACATTAAAAATTTACCCGTAAAAATTGTTTTAAAACTAAAAAAGGTCATTTATAAATTGACAGATAGAATTATAAATAAATGAGTGAAGAATGTATTTTAATAAACAAAAAATTAACAATATGCACTGTCTAACAACTTCGCTTATGATATTTGACACAAACTTTTAAATAATTATATTTATGCAAAAATGTCCTTAAAAAATGCTTTTAGACGAATGAATATTTCACATTAAATAGTTGTAATAAACGTAAAAATAATAAAAATGTATTTTTTCGGTAAAGTGCAAAAAAATATAATAAAAATTACTTTTTTTTGATTTTTTTTCAAAAAAGTATTGCAAAAAATAAATTCTTATAGTATAATATACAAAACTTGACGATAATTGAATAAAAAAACTTAATATAATAGTGAATGTATTCAGAAATTCGTTAATTAGTTTGGGCAAAACATTAAAGGCGTAATTTTTGTACTTTTTGAATTGGAGGGGAAGATATGAAAAAATTAAAATTTTCGGCTCTTGCATTAGCAAGTCTTGTGGCACTTTCTGCTTGTGCAAAACCGACAGACAAAAAATCTTCAGAAAAAACTGAAGAAAAAAAGGTAGGAGTTCAAGATAATTTAGTAGTTGAAAACGAGGGTACAGCAGTTGAAAATGCAACACTTAAAGTTGCGTATATTTCAGATTCGCCGTTTACGGGAATTTTCCATCAAGCATTTGTAAACGGAACTCCTGATTCTGAAATATTGGCTCATTCAACAAACGGTACTTTTTTAGTTGATGCAGATTACAAACTGAAAAACGGAGGGGGAGCCGACGTAGAGTTTAAGCCTGAAGAAAAGAAAGCAATTATAACAATTAATGATAAATACACTTGGAACGACGGAGTTCCTGTAACTGCAAAAGACTTTTTGCAATACTATAAGACAATTGCCGATAAAGATTATGAAGGTGTTAGATTCGATGACGATATGAGAAATGTAGTAGGCATTGAAGAATATCAAAAGGGAGAAGCAAAAGAAATTTCAGGTGTTAAGATATTAGCGGATAAAAAGCTGGAAATTAACTTTAAAAAGTTTACTCCAAGTATCCTTTGGGGAGGCGGAATTCCGTTTGAACCGGTTCCTGCTCACATTTACGAAAACATTCCTGTAAAAGAACAAGAAGCACATGATGCTACAAGAAAGACTCCTTTGTCACCGGGACCTTACTACATAAAGGAAATAGTACCCGGTCAACAAGTTATTTTTGAAGCAAATCCTCATTACTATAAGGGAGCTCCAAAAGTTAAAACTGTTGTATGGAAAATTGTACCGTCAGCACAAATTGTTGCCGCTTTACAATCCGGCGAATATGACTTGACTGTTGGATTAAATTCAGACCTTTACGAAAAAGTAAAAGCGTTGAACAATTTAAAAATTGCGGTTAAAGACGACTTATCCTACAGTTATATCGGATTTAAACTTGGTAAATGGGATAAAGAAAAAGAAGAAGTTGTAATGGACCCTAATGCAAAAATGGCGGATGTAAGATTGCGTCAAGCTATGGGTTATGCGATAGACAATGACCAAGTAGGAGAAAAATTCTACAAAGGATTAAGAAGAAATGCAACACAACTTATGATTCCTG
>JALEHY010000054.1 GCA_022770425.1 Parvimonas sp.
ATTAAAGTATAACGGACCTTTGGATTCAAACGGAAAAGTAATAGATGCGGGAGAAGGAACTTATTCTGAACCGATAAATGTGGGTTCGCTAAGAGTACCCGGAGAATTTAACAGTTTTTGGGATGCAAACAACAGAGATACGTCAATTGAAGGGATGACTTACGCATTCGGACAAATTTGGTTTACTTCCGTAGTTAAAGACAGAGCTACAGGAAATATTACAAAAAGGCTTGCGAGAATAGTCAGTTCACAACCTGATAGAGGTAAATTACCAAATAGAAATACAGATAGTACAGTTAAATTTGAAGCTCAAAAACTTGACGGAGATAACGGAATTAAAATACAAAATTTGCCGACTTCCACATTTGCCGATATGACCGGCGGAGATAGAGAGATTTGTTCTCCGGAGGTTATTGTTCGTGGGGCAAAGACGTGGATTGGTGATGATGAAAGTATTAGACCGAAATCAATAGAAGTTCAGCTTTATGCAAATGGCAGTCCGTACAATTATTCAAACGGTAATTCAAGTAAGTTGACTTTAAATAAAGAAAACAACTGGAAATATCAGTTTGCTCAGCTTCCAAAATACGACTCAAATAATCAAAAGATAAATTATACGGTAAAGGAAATAAATCCTCCTTCAAATTATTTAATGACCTCAACAGATTATAGTATCACAAATACTTTAATCAAAGGGGGATTTAGTGTGAAAAAAACAAATGAGGATAAATCTAAAGCGCTTGGTGGTGCAAAATTCTTGCTTCTAAATGAAACAAAGGACAAGATAGTAAGTTCTTCTGTCGAAACGGATAATAATGGAGTTGTCAATTTTAGCGGGTTGACTGCCGGAATTTACTACTTGAAAGAGGAAGTTGCTCCGGAATTTTATCAAAAAGATAATGTAGAATATAAAGTTGTGGGAACAATAAATCAAAATACAAAGAAAATTGATTTCGAAATTTTTAAGAACAGTTCAAAAGTAGAAACGGAAAATGACAATCATATTATTAAAAATACAAAACCTAAATATAAGTTAAAACTTGTAAAGATTGACAGTAAAACGGGTCAAAAAATTACAAACTTAACAACAAGGTTTGCTATTGTCGATTCGAACGGAAATACGATAAATGGGCAAGTTTCGAGTTTTAACGGGGAATTTATTTTTGATAACAGAGGTCAAAAATTTGAAGCGGGAACTTATTATTTAAAGGAAGAAACAGCACCAAACGGTTATAAAATAATTAATAAACTTATACCGATTACAATAAGTAATGACGGTAAAGTATTTTTAAATACTGCTGATAATAACAAAGTAGATGCCTATGGAGTAAATGTAACAGGTAATGATACAATAGAAATTAAGGTTAAAAATGATAAAGACAATGTAAGATTTGTATTTTCAAAACGTATAAAAGGAATTGAAAATACAGGTCGTCATATAACAACGGAAACAGAGTTTAAATTAACTAAGGATGAGGATAATACTTTTGTTCCTAAAGTAGTTAAGCAAAATGCAGATAGAAATTTTGTTTTTGAAAATTTAGCTGAAGGTGTATATACCCTTGAAGAAACCAAAACTCCTGACGGTTATGTGTTAGATACTGTAAGCTATAAAGTTGTAGTTGACAGTGTTGGGAAAGTCAGCCTTTACTCAAAATCAAGTACTGAAAAAATTAAGAATATAACAGACAAAGATTTTATAAAATCTTCGGATTTAACTAATATTACTTCCGGAGCGGATACAGATGCTGTTGATGAAAATGCAAATACAGCAGTGATTTTTTCTAACTTTAATAATCAAGGCAATGATCTGCCTGCCGGTTCTTATGTAGGTGTAGATTTAAAAGTTTTATACGACATAAGCAAGATTAAGTTTTTGCAAGGTGCACCAAGTAACCCTGCTGACAGGTACAATAAATTTTCACTTGAATATTCTTTAGACGGGATAAATTGGAAAAATTTAAAAAATTATGAAGAAACTGATACTACAAAAGGTGTATCGTCCCCTGTTAATAACATTGAAGAAGCGAATCTTAATGTTAATGCAAGGTATATAAGATTTAAAAACAATGAAATAAGACAAGACGTTTGGTTTGGAGTAAGAGAGATACAAGTTGAAGGTGCAAAATATAATTTAATAAAGACTATTACTCCTCAAATGCAATTGTCTGAAACGGAAAATAATATAGCGTTTATAGGAAATATTCAAAATCCGCAAATATCATTGGAAAAAATAGATGCCATTACCGAAAATATAATAACTCAAAACAATCAAAACAAGGACTATAATGCAAAGTTTAAATTGTTTAAAGTCGATGATAAAAAAGAAAGTATAACTGAAGAAGAAATTTCTAATTTAACTTCAATACAAGAGTTTACATTGAATCAAGGAAAAACAGAAACAGTACAACTTGCAAATAAATTGGGACGTTATGTTTTGGTTGAAACGGAAAGTCCAAACGGTTATGAAAAAGTATCGTCCATTTTGCTTGACCTTGTTGAAACACAGCAAGTTCATTCGGGAACACAAAATAAAAACACAACATCTTGGAAAGTAGTGGAAAATACAACCGGAGGAATAATCGGAGAAAGTGGAGATTATACTACATTTTCCGGAGTTGCCAAAAATGATAAAGTAGTTGTAGATTATACAAATCTTTCACAAAATAAAATTACTTTAAAAGTAAAAAATACTCAAAGCAGTAAAAAAGTAAAGATTAAAGTAAGAAAAGTAAATGAAAATAAAGAGCTTATAACAGGAACACAAGATGTAAATGTGGCAAGATTTTCGATATTGGGAAGTAATAAGGAAATAGTAAACGGACAAATAGCAACCATGTATCAAGGAGAGTTTATTTTTGATAATAAGGGAGAAAAGTTTGAAAGTGGTCTTTATTACTTAAAAGAAGAAAGAGCTCCGAAAGAATATGTTTTAATCAATAAGGAAATACCGTTTTATATAAAAGATACGGGAGAAATAATAATTCCTGCAAAATTAAAAGCGGGAAGCGTAAATGAATATGAAGTTGACGAAGAGTTTTCGTATAAAAATCAAATAAAGATTGAAAAGTCAACAGATGTTGATACCATTATAATAAACGTTGAAAACAAAAAGGTAAAATACCCAACGACGGGGGGAAGTGGTGTTTTAAGATATGTTTTAATCGGAAGTACATTAATGGGAATAACCGCTTTAGTTATTATAAAGAGAAGAAGGTATTTAAAATAGAAATTTAAAGAAATAAATTTAAAATAGTTTCAAGAATTACTTGAAACTATTTTTTTAAGAAATTTTAAAAAATTTATTTTAAATTAGAAAATACACAAACTAAAAAATTGAAAAAAAAATATAATACTGATATAATAAATATGGTATAATTTAACCGAAAATAATGTAATTTATGATTTTTAAAAAAAGAGAGGAAAGTGTTTATGAATACTAAAAATTTATGTGTTAATACAATAAGAACACTTAGTGCAGATGCAATTCAAAAAGCAAAATCGGGTCATCCGGGACTTCCTTTAGGAGCAGCTCCTATGGCATTTGCTTTGTTTAATGATTGTTTAAAGATTTCTCCAAAAAAGGCAGATTGGTTTGATAGGGATAGATTTATTTTATCGGCCGGTCATGGTTCAATGCTTTTGTATTCTTTACTTCATTTATTTGAGTATGGAGTTAGTATAGATGATATTAAAAATTTTAGACAACTTGACAGTTTAACTCCGGGACACCCTGAGTATGGTCACACAGTTGGTGTTGACGCAACTACAGGACCACTTGGACAAGGAATTTCTATGGCAGTAGGTATGGCTATGGCAGAAAGTCATTTAGCTTCTATTTTTAATACAGAGGATGAAAAATTAGTAGACCATTATACATATTCTCTTGTCGGTGACGGTTGTTTGATGGAAGGAATAAGTAATGAAGCCTCATCACTTGCCGGAACATTAAAACTTGGAAAACTTATTGTTTTATATGACAGTAATAATATAACTATTGAAGGAGATACTTCCACCGCTTTTTCTGAAAATGTAAGAATGAGATATGAAGCACTTGGTTGGGATACTTTTTTGGTTGAGGACGGAAATGATATTGAAAAAATAATCAGTACTATAGAATCAGCAAAGAAAACTGAGAAACCTTCTTTAATTGAAATAAAAACAAAAATTGGGTACGGCTCTGTAAAAGAAGGTAGTGCATCGGCACATGGCGAACCTCTTGGAGAAGATAATATTCCACAATTTAAGAGAAATATAGGTTGGGAATATAACGAAAGTTTTTATGTACCTAATGAAGTTAGAGAGTATATGAAGGCTAAAGTTCAGGAAAAAAATAAATTTTTTGATGAGTGGGAAAATAAATTAGAATCTTATAAAATTAAATATCCTGAAAGATATGAGTTATTTGTAAAGTATATTAATAATGAAATAGATGAAAAGATTTTTGAAGATAAAGAAATTTTTAACTTTGAAAAGGATATGGCAACAAGAGAATCAGGAGGTATAGTTCTAAATAAAATTTCTAAATTGATTCCTCAATTATTTGGAGGTTCTGCAGATTTAGGACCTTCAAACAAATCTGTTATGAAAGACTTTGAGTTTTATTCTCCTGAAAACAGAAGTGGGAAAAATATTCACTTTGGAGTTAGAGAACACGCAATGGCTGCAATATGCAACGGTATTTCGCTTCATGGAGGACTTTTACCTTATTGTGCTACATTTTTTGTCTTTAGTGATTATTTAAAACCTTCTGTTAGACTTTCTGCTCTTATGAATCAAGGAGTTATTTACATTTTAACTCATGATAGTATCGGAGTGGGAGAAGACGGTCCTACACATGAACCTATAGAACATTTGGCTATGTTACGTTCAACACCTAATGTTTCGGTTTACAGACCTTGTGATGCAAAAGAAACAGCTTATGCTTGGATTTCTGCACTTAAAAACAGAAATACACCTACTTGCTTGGCACTTACAAGGCAAAAATTGGTAAATTTAAAAGAAACATCATCCGAAAGTTTAAAAGGAGGATATGTTCTTAGAGATTTCGGTGAAAAAGTTGAACTTATTATAATGGCATCAGGGTCAGAAGTATCACTTGCTTATGAAGTTTGTGAAAAATTAGTAAGTGACGGAATAGGGACAAGACTTGTTTCAATGCCTTGTATGGATGAATTTGAAAAGCAAAGCAGTGAATACAAAGAAAAAGTATTACCTACTGAAATCAGAAAGAGGGTAAGTTTAGAAGCACTTTCAACATTCGGTTGGGGAAAATATGTAGGATTAGACGGAATATCAATCGGACTTGATACATTTGGTGCATCTGCTCCTGCGAATTTACTTTTTGAAAAATTCGGTTTTACTTCTGATAAAGTTTATGACAGAATAAAGAAAGAATTATTTTAATATATTTAAATAATTACTGAGGTATTTACTTATAAATGAATTTATGATATAATATTTCGGTAATCCTTGCTCTATAAAATGAGCCAGAGACCATAAGGAGGTGAAAATAATGAGAAAATACGAAGGAGTTTTTATTTTTAAACCAAATTTAGAAGACGAAGTAAGAAATCAAGCATTTGATAAGATTAAATCCGCTATCGAAGCTAATGGAACTATTACTGAAGTTAATGAATGGGGAAATAGAAAACTTGCTTACGAAATTAACTACATTAAAGAGGGATACTATATCATAGTTAATTTTGAAGCTGCTGCAGATGTTGTTGCAGAAGTAGAAAGAAGATCAAGAATATCTGATGCTATCATTAGATATATGGTTGTTAAAGCTTAGTGGAGGAATTTATGAATAGTGTTATTTTAATAGGTAGATTAATAAAAGATCCTGAATTAAGATATACTCAAATGTCAAATAGTAGCTATGCAAGATTTACTATTGCTGTTGACAAAGGAATGTCAAGAGAAAAAAAACAAGAATTGGAAGCTAAAGGCCAACAAACAGCTGATTTTATAAATATCGTTGTTTGGGGGAAACAAGCTGAAAATTGTCAAAAATACTTGCAAAAAGGAAGAAATGTAGCTATTCAAGGAAGACTTCAATCAGGAAGTTATACTGCAAATGACGGAACGAAAAGATATGTTACTGAAGTTTGGGCAGACAGAGTACAGTTTATTGACTGGGGTGACAGAACACAAAAACCTGCAACTCAAGGGTTTGGTTCTTTTGACACAGGAATGGATGACGGATTTGATTTGCCTTTCCAAGACGCTTCAGACGAAGAACTTCCATTTTAATTTTTAAAGGAGAAAAAAGTATGCAAAGAAAATTTAGACCAAGAAAAAAAGTTGTTGCATATTTCTCAGATAACAGTAAACCACTTGACTATAAAGACGTAAATACTCTAAAAAAATTCATCAGTGAAAGAGGTAAGATTTTACCAAGAAGAGTAACAGGTGCTACTGCTAAACAACAAAGAGAAATTACAGCAGCAATAAAAAAAGCAAGACAAGTTGCATTGTTACCATACAGTGCAGAATAATTGTAATTTTTGAGAGCGAAAGCTCTCTTTTTTATTGCTTTAGTTTAGAATTTTTGATATAATTAGAAATAAATTAAGTTTATCTAAAGATAAATTGATTTAATTATTTAATGAAAAATATGATATAATTTGAAATTATAAATTATATTTGTTTTATGAAAACTTTTTTGTTTTAAGAAAGTTTTATTAAGTGTTTGGGATGGTGGTAGGTGTAATTATGAAAAATAATTTGTCTTGTAAAAATAATTTGGAAAAATTTAGGGTTGACAAAGGGCTTTCTCAAAAAGATTTGGCGAATTTAGTCGGAATTTCAGTTGAAACTGTAAGTTTGATTGAAAACGGAAGTCTTATTCCTACTTTGAGGCTTGCTACTACGTTGTCGACTGCTTTGGATAAAAAATTCGGAGAAGTTTTTTTCTTTTGTTAGTATATTTTAAGCGTTCAAAGAACGCTTTTTTTGTGCATTTTTTTATTTTTTATATCAAAAATCAATAAAGAATTGTATTTTATTTTTGAGTTGTATTACAATATAATAAATTGTCTTTTAAAAAATTTGTTTTTGTGGTATCCTTTTATAGGATATGTTGTATATTTGTAATTGAATTTTGTTATTTTAAAATTCATTTTTAGAAAGTGAGAATAATATGAGAGATATTGAAGTTAGTATTAATGATTCCGGTCAGAGAATAGATAGGTTTTTGAAAAAATATTTGGGAAATGCAAATTCTTCTTTAATTCAAAAATTTTTAAGAACTAAAAAGGTAAAAGTGAACAGAAAAAAAGTTGATTCAAATTATGTACTAAATGAAAAAGATATTATAAACATTTTCATTTATGAAGAAGAACTTAAAAAATTAACTATTTCTAAGGAACGTAGATTTAAATTTTCTAAAAAACTTAACATAGTTTATGAGGACGATAATATAATAGTAATGAATAAACCTAAAGATTTGTTATCACATGCTTCATCAAAGGAAGATTATGGAAATAATTTGGTAGATTTTATGATTGGGTATTTAATCGAGAGTGGAAGTTATATTCCTCGTAGCGAAAAAACTTTTGTTCCGGCAATAATAAATAGACTTGACAGAAATACTTCCGGACTTGTAATAGGAGCTAAAAATTCAAATGCACTCAGAGAACTTAATTCACTAAAAGAAAATTGTGTCAAAAAGTATTATAAAACAATAGTTTCAGGAAATGTCAAGGAAAACTTTGTCATAAGAGATAAGATTTTTAAAGATGAAAAAACTAATAAAAGTTTTGTTTCCGATAACGGGAAAGAAAGTGTAACAGAAGTTTTTGTAATAAACAAAAGTGAAAAATTTACACTTTTGGAGATAAAGTTGGTTACGGGAAGGACTCATCAAATTAGGGCTCATTTAAGTTCTAAAGGATTTTTCATAATTGGAGATATTAAGTATGGAGATAAAAATGTAAATAAAGTTTTTAGAGAGAAATTTAATCTGAAAAATCAATTTTTACACGCTGAAAAGATAGTTTTTAAGGACATTCAGGGAGATTTGGGTTATTTAAATGATAAAGTTTTGATTGCGCCTATGAGTGATGAGTATGTTAATATAATTGAAAATATATTTTAAAATATATTAATTTGTTGATAGTTTTTATTTATTGGGTATATCTCTAATATCAAAATTTTAAGGGGCGATTTATATGAAAATTTTAATAAATGAAAAAGCAAAAAAACTTTTAGAAAAAAGAAATTCAAAAGTTGTAACAATTGAAGTTAAAGGCTGTAATTCTTGAGGAGGTATGGTTTTTAAACCACTGGCTTCAGTTGGTAAACCTTACAACGCTGAAAATTATACTTTAGAATGTGTTGACGGAGTAGACGTCTATGTTATGAAAGGAATTAAGGCAATAAACGATACTGTAGAAGTTTCCACTACATCATTTTTATTTATGGAAAATTTAGTTGTAGAAGGTCTTGTAGTTTAGTATTTTAAGAGGTGATATAAATTAAAATAACTATTTTGGAAAGTGCGAAAAAATTTTTAAATAGGGATTATATAATTTTGTCGATAAGTCAAAAAGCGTGGAGTACTTGAGATTGTAGTGTGTTAAGACCTTCAGTTTTGGTAGGTGCTCCACAAAATTCAGAATTGTACAATGAATTTGATTTAAAAGATGCAAAAGTTTATGTAAGTAAGGAAATTTCAGCTCAAAATATTTTTATTTCTACTGCAAATTTTTTCGGCGTAGAGAATTTAATAGCTACTTTTAATTAAAAATAAAGGCAACAGTCTTTATTTTTTTGCTTTATTTTTCCTTTACTTGAAAAATAAAAATTTTTGTGATAATATATTAAAATAAGTAAACATAAATTTACGTAAGGAGAAAAAATATGTGTGGAATAGTTGGATATATTGGCATTAAAAATGCCGTTGATATAATTTTAGATGGGCTACAAACTTTAGAATATAGAGGATACGATTCATCAGGAATTGCATTTTTAGATAACGGAAATATAGATGTTGTAAAAACAGTTGGAAGAATTGATGATTTAAGAGAAAAATTAAGAGTTGAGTATGAAAATAAATTTTCAAAAATAGGAATAGGACATACGAGATGGGCAACACACGGAGTTCCTTCAGATGCAAATTCACATCCTCATCTTAGCATGAATAGTAAATTTGCGGTTGTTCATAACGGAATTATAGAAAATTATATTCCTTTAAAGGAAAAATTGTTATCTGACGGAGTTGTATTTAAGTCGGAAACTGACACGGAAGTTGTTTCAGGACTTTTAGAAAGTTGTGATGACGGTGATTTTTTAAGTACGGCATTTAAGGTAAGAAAAAAAATAAGCGGTAGTTATGCTTTTGGATTTTTGAGAAAAGATACTAATGAACTTATAGGAGCAAGAAAGGAAAGTCCGTTAGTAGTTGGAATTTCAGATAAGGAATACTTTATTGCATCTGATGTTACAGCTATTTTAAATCATACAAGAAATATTATTTATCTTGAAAACGGAGATTTGGTACATTTTAAAGACGGTAGTTATAAAATTTATGATGAAAATGATATTGAAGTTGAAAGAGAAATAAAGGTTGTTGATTGGTCTGTTGAAGCTGCGACAAAAGAAGGGTTTGACCATTTTATGTTAAAGGAAATTTATGAGCAACCTAAGGCAATAAGAGAAACATTTTTAAGAAGATTATCTGAAGATAATGAGCTTGTTTTGGACGGGCTTGAAACATTTTTTGAAAGTGATTTAAAAAAATTTAATAAGTGTTATATAGTTGCTTGCGGAACTGCTTATCATGCAGGACTTGTCGGAAAAAATATTTTAGAAAAGGCTTTTAAATTTCCGGTTTTGGCAGATATTGCTTCTGAGTTCAGATATTCTGACAGATTTGTAGATGATAAAACTTTGGTTATAATAATAAGTCAATCAGGAGAAACGGCTGACACTTTGGCTGCTCTTAGAGAGTCAAAAAGAAATGGAGCAACTGTTTTGAGCATAACTAATGTTGTAGGTTCCTCTATTGCGAGAGAATCGGATAATGTATTTTACACTTGGGCAGGCCCGGAAATTGCTGTTGCAAGTACAAAAGCATATACAACTCAATTAGTTTCATTATATATGATAGCTCTTAAACTCGGAAAAGTTTTGGGAACTGTTTCAAAAGAAAGATATGATAAAATAGTTGAACATATGAAACAGGTACCTGAAAAAATAGAGTTATTATTAGAAAATACAGATATTTATAAAAAAGTTGCATTGGAATTGAAAGAAAAGAATACTTGTTTTTACTTAGGGAGAGGTCTTGATTATTTTACTGCTATGGAAAGTGCATTAAAATTGAAAGAAATTTCTTATATTTATACTGAAAGTTTTGCTGCCGGAGAACTAAAACACGGAACAATTGCTTTGATTGAAGAAGGAACACCTGTTTTTGTTATCGCGACACAAAATTCTCTTTACGAAAAAGTAATTTCTAATGTTAAAGAGGTTAAGGCGAGAGGTGCAAGAGTTATAGAAATCACTCAGTTAGATAACTCTCTTAATGTTTCAGATGTTAAAATTTTAATTCCTAATACAATAGAAATTTTGATGCCTATAATTTCGGTTGTAGCAAGTCAGTTGGTTGCTTATTATGTTTCTTTGGCTAAAGGAAATGATGTTGATAAACCAAGAAATTTGGCAAAATCTGTAACTGTTGAGTAATATTAGGGACGTTAAGTCCCTTTTTGTTTAGGAGGATATATGTATAAATTAATAGCACTTGATATAGACGGAACAACATTTAATGATGAGCATAAAATATCAAATGAGGTTAGAGAAAGTTTGTTTTATGCTGTAAATAAAGGTGTAAAAGTCGTTTTTATTTCGGGAAGAGAAGAATTTACGATAAAGAAGATACTTAAAGAATTGAATTTAGATACTTATTATTCTGCACTTAACGGAAGTATTATTTCAACAACATATAGCGAAAAAGCAGTTGTTGTAAATGGTTTGAATAATGAGTATGTTTTTGAAATTTTAGAAAAAATCGAAAATAGTAATTTAATTCCTATAATTTTTTTACAAGATGAAATTTTTACTAAAAATATTGATGATAAATATTTAGATATAGTTTCAAATTTTATTAATCCAAAGATATTAAGAGTAGATGATTTAAAAGAATATATAATTAAAAATAATTTAAAAAATGATATTTTAAAAATAGGAATATGTAATGAGTATGATGTTTTGAAAAATTTAGAAACAAATTTAATACAAAATTTTAAAGATGAATATACCGTTTCTTTTTCTTTGCCGTTTTTCTTGGAAATTATGGCAAAAAATGTGGATAAAGGTTATGCTTTGAAAAGTATTTGTGAAATTAACGATATTTCTTTATCTAAAACTATTGCAATGGGAGATGGCGAAAATGACATACCTATGCTTAAAATTTGTGGCTTATCTGTTGGAATGGGAAATGCAATGGATAATGTAAGAAAAGTTTCAAAATATATAACCGATACAAATCAAAATGACGGAGTTGCAAAAGCGATAAGAAAATTTATTTAGGTGATATTATGAAAAAAGAGTTTATTGACAAAGTTGATGATGTTGAAAAATTTGTGGAAAGTATTATCTCAAAAGCGATTGAAAATAATGCTTCTGATATACATTTTGAACCGAGAGAAGATAATTTTTATATAAGATACAGGATAGACGGAGAGTTAATCGACGTTTATGAAGTCGACTTCATAAACTCATCTGTGATTATTTCAAGAGTTAAGATAATTTCGGATATGGATATAACAATAAGGAGAATGCCACAAGACGGAAGACTTGATTTTTTATATAAAGACAGAAAAGTTGATATAAGAGTTGCATCAATTCCTGTTATAAACGGCGAAAAAATTGTTATGAGAATTTTAAATTCAAGTAATTTTGAGATAGATATTGACAATTTAGGATTATATCCGTCTGAAAAGAAAATTATAGAAAAAATTATAAATGTTCCAAACGGAGTGTTAATTATTTCAGGGCCTACGGGAAGCGGTAAAAGTTCAACTCTTTACTCTTTTATAAAAAAACTTAAAAAAGAAAGTATAAATATAATAACTCTTGAAGATCCTGTTGAGGTTAGAATAAACGGTATAAATCAGATTAATATAAACTCTAATGTAGGGCTTGATTTCGCAACAGGGTTAAGAGCTATGTTAAGGCAAGATTTTGAAATCGGACTTGTCGGTGAAATGAGAGATAAAGAAACTGCAAATATTGCTTTGCGTGCAGGAATAACAGGACATTTGATTTTTACAACTTTACATACTGCAGATACTGTTTCTTCAATAATAAGACTTTTAAATTTGGGAATAGAAAATTACGTTATATCTTCAGGAGTCGTTGCAATTTTGGCACAAAGATTGGTAAGAAAGTTATGTCCGCATTGTAAGACGAAAAGAAAGCCTATGGATTTTGAAAAAAATATTTTAAAAAAATATTCTCTTGATGTTCCGGATTTCATTTATTCAAGTGCAGGTTGTGATAAGTGTAACGGAGGATATTTGGGAAGAACATTAATATTAGAGTACTTGATTTTTGATGATGAACTAAAGGAGATAATAAATAGCGATTGTAACAGTATAAAACTCTATAATTACTTTTCTAAAAAGCAGTGTGAAAGTTTATATAAAAATGGATTAAGAAAAGTTGTTGACGGAATTACATCTTTTGAAGAAGTGGATAGTATTTTATTTTCATTAGGAGAAATTAATAATGGAAATTAAAAATAAGATTTGTAAGATATTAAATATGGAAATCGGGAAAAAATTTAATTTACTTGATTTAAGTATTTCTTTAAGGGAAGCGGGACTTCTTTTAAAGTCAAATATTAATACGGTTGATACTATAAAATTACTTTCCAAAACTGCTCCGAATAAATATTTAAAGCAGATTTTTCAAAATGTTTATACAAATTTAACAAAAGGGTTGGATTTGTTTGAATCTTTTAATGAAACGGCTAAGTTTGATACCTTGTTTTTATCCCTTATAAAGTCCGGAGAAAGTAGTGAAAAATTATCTGAAGTTTTTTTGTATTTATCTTCTTATTACGAAAAGAAATACAAATTACGACAGAAAATTATAAGCATTATTACTTATCCGATTTTGCTTTTAATCATTACAATGACTGTACTGATTTTTTTGCTTAATAATGTAGTACCTATGTTTATAGATATATTTACAGAAAGTAATATTGATTTACCTAAGGTTACGGCTATGCTTATAGATATGTCTACATTTTTAAAAGAAAATTATTTATATATTATTTTATTTATATTTATGGTTTCATTTTTAATAAAGTTCTTTTCAAAAAAAGATTTAATCAGAAGATTTTTTGGGAAATTAATTTTTAAAATCCCATATATAAATGTGCATTATCAAAATTATATGACCTCTATAATAGCCAAAAACTTGACCATTTTACTAAAGGGAAACGTAAATATTGTTGAAAGTTTCAAAATAATAAATAATTCTATTGAAAATTTATATGTAAAAGACACAATTGAAAATATTATTGATAATGTAGTAAGAGGAAATACGGTTTCTGATGCTCTAAATGAAAATAATATATTCAGTCAGGCTTTTATAAATATGATTGAAATAGGGGAAAGTAGTGAAAATTTAGTTTATATACTCGAAAGTGCAACAGAATATTATGAACAAAAAATAAATTATTCAGTGGATAAAATACTACAATAT